>NZ_JBIAXC010000054.1:0-65375 GCF_042896295.1 Kitasatospora sp. NPDC001309
CGGGGGCCGCCCCCGCCGCCTCGTGGCCCCCGGCCCCGGCCGCCTAGTCACCCCCCCCCCCCGCCGCGCCCCCCGCCCCCCCCCCCGGGGGCGGGGCGGGCCCGCCCCCCCCCCGCGCCCCGCCGGGGGGTCGGCTCCTGTGCGTAGCGGCCGCGGTGTCCGCTCCGCCGCGGGCGGAGCCGGCCTGCCCGATACGCTCGGGGCTGACCTGCGGGAACGCGCCCGGCTGCGGCAGCCGCGCGCCCGGCCCGCGGCACACCGAGGAACGGAGACAACGTGCGGATCGGACTGCTGGGCACCGGCACCTGGGCGGAGCGGGTGCACGCACCCGTGCTCGCCGAGCACCCCGGGCTGGAGTTCACCGGCGTCTGGGGCCGCCGCCCGGAGGCCGCCGAGGCGCTGGGCGCCGCGCACGGCGTGCCCGGGTACGGCGACCTGGACCGGCTGCTGGCCGAGGTGGACGCCGTCTCCATCGCCCTGCCGCCGTCCGTCCAGGCCGGACTCGCGGTCCGGGCCGCCGAGGCCGGCTGCCACCTGCTGCTGGACAAGCCGGTCGCGTTCACGGTGCCGGACGCCCGGGCGGTGGCCGAGGCGGCGCGCACCCACCGCCTCGCCTCGGTGGTCTTCTTCACCGTCCGCTTCGGCGGCGAGCAGATCCCGTGGATCGAGCGGCAGGCCGGGCTCGGCGGCTGGTTCACCGGCCGCTCGGACTGGCTCGGCTCGGTGTTCGCGCCGGGCAGCACCAGCCCGTACGCGGCCTCGCCGTGGCGCAGGGACAAGGGCGCGCTGTGGGACGTCGGCCCGCACGCGCTGTCCGTCCTGCTGCCGGTGCTGGGCGACGCGACGGAGGTCACGGCCGTCGCCGGGCCGCTGGACACCGTCCACCTGGTGCTCCGGCACGCCGGCGGAGCCTCCAGCACGCTGGCGCTGAGCCTGACCGCCCCGCGCGCGGGCGGCGGCGTCGCGATGGAACTGCGCGGTGAGCACGGGGTGGCCCGGCTGCCCGAGCGCGGCGAGGGACCGACGGTGGCCCTGCACCGGGCGGTGGACGCCCTGCTGGCCTCCGCCGCCTCCGGCGAGGTGCACCCCTGCGGGGCCGACTTCGGCCTGCGGGTGGTGGAGGTGCTGGCGGCGGCCGAACGGTCGCTGGCCGCCGGCGGCCCGGTCGCGGTCTGAGGCCGGTCCGACTGTGCTCAGGGGGCGGTGACGGGCACCGAGGTGCCCGCCACCGCCCCCTTCCGTCAGATGCCGAACGGCGCCGCGTAGCGGACCGTGCCGGCGGGCAGCGGGTGGTCGGCGTCCAGGGCGAGGGCCATCAGGGCCTCGTCCGGGACGTCGATGGTCAGGCCGATGCCGTGGGTGGAGGCCCGGGTGAAGCCGAACCGGGGGTAGTAGTCCGGGTGCCCGAGGAGGACGACGTACCGCTCGCCCCGCTCCCGGGCCGCGTCGAGGGCGGCCCGGACGGCGGCCGAGCCGGCGCCGGTCCGCTGGTACGCGGGGAGCACGGCGCACGGGGCCAGGCACAGGGCCGGGACGTCGCCGATGTGGCAGCGGGTCAGCAGGGCGTGGCCGACCACGGTGCCGGCGGCGTCGGTGGAGACCACGGACAGGCCGTCGAGCCAGGCGGGATCGGCGCGCAGCGCGTCGACGAGGTCGGCCTCGGCCGGGGTGTCGAAGGCGGCGGCGTTGACGGCGTGAACGGTCGGGATGTCGGCGCCGGTCTCGGCGCGGGTGTTCCAGTTGCGCATGTTGGTACGGGGATTCCGTTCCTGGAAGGTGTACGTGTGATGCCCCGCGAGCTCACGCTCCCGGCGGGGCAGGACAGGGCAGGGTCAGGCCGCGGCCCGGGACGCGAGGGAGACCCGGACGCTGCGCACGGCGGCCTTCGACGCGGTCATCAACCCCACCTCCCTACTCTCTGCTCCTGATCGGCACGTACTGCGTTCGAGTGTACCCGACCCGTTCCGGAGCCGCCGGGGATTTCTTCTCAGACCGGCGGCAGGCCCGGCGCCGAGGACTCCGGGCGGCGGTCGGTGGGGCGGGCCGGCGGGATGACCGGGGCGCGGAAGTCGCGCGGGCCGGTCCAGAGGGCGGGGACGGCGTCGCCGCGGCGGGCCAGTTCGTAGGCCAGGGCCTCGTAGTTGACCCGCCAGCCGCGGAAGTGCCGCCAGGCGTCCTCGACCGGGCGCTCGCGCGGGAAGCCCGCCGCGGTGATCATCGCGACGGCGCCCAGGTACTCGGCGTAGCCGAGGCGGATCGGGGTGTCCGGGTCCGGGTCGGTGTCGAAGTCGATCCGCAGGGCCCGGCCGATGTCGCGCATCGCGGTGAAGCCGGCCCGGATCACCAGCCGGGCCTCGGGCGGGGCGGAGCGCGGGCAGAGGGAGAGGTGGAGGGCGGCGGCGTCCATCACCGCGATCAGCCCGACCACCCAGCTGCGGTTGGGCTGGGGGGAGCGGAAGGCCAGCAGCACCGGGTAGTTGGAGTGGCTCTCGCCGATGTCGGCGGCCAGCCGCTCCCAGTCGCGGTAGAGCTGGGGGAGCGCGGTCTCGGTGTCGACCAGGGACTGCCGGGCGAGCAGCTCCGGGCCCCAGGCGGGTTCGCCGGCCCGGGACTGCAGCAGCGTCACCTCGGTCTCGCGCCGCTGGTAGGCCGCGTACAGGGTGGGCAGGTAGGCGATCTGCAGGGCGATCACCAGCGGGCCGCTGGCGGCGGCCATGAAGTCGATCGCGGACAGCTGGAGGCGTTCGCCGCTCGCGTAGCCGAGGGTGAAGAGGCTGGAGCCGGCCTCCCGGATGGAGATCGACCAGCTGAGTTCCGAGGTGCCGTGCAGCAGCAGGGTGTAGGCGAGCAGCATCCCGCTGAGCCACACCGTGAGCATGCCGAGCAGCACCAGCGGGGCGAGCCAGGTCAGGGCGCGGTCCTGCGCCCGGTAGGTGCCGAAGGGGGTGGCCCACAGCCGCAGGGTGGTGCGCAGCAGCGCCCAGAGCCGGAACACCAGGGCCGAGTAGAGCCCGCGGGGGACGACCAGGGTGCGCAGGATGCTGCCCACGACGAGCAGGAGCAGCAGCACGCCGATCAGGGTGTGGATCAACCTCATGGCGACATTGTGGCGGTAGGCCGCCGGGGGCGCGGGGCCGGACGGGCCGGATTGCCCGGGTGCGGTTCGGTTCCCCCGGCCCGATATGAACATGATCACACTGATCTCGGCCCCCCAAAGGACGGCCGGTTCGGCATCTGACGGGGTGGAGGGGGCCGCCCCAGGAGATCGGAGACCGGATGCGCGCACAGCAGGGTGGGGAAGCCGAGGAGGAGCGGAGCGACCGCCGGAGGTGGCGTCCGCTGCGGCGGATCGACTACCCGCGCCGCGGTCGGCGCGGCGTCCGGCGCTGGCTCCCCTCCTGGCGCCAGCTGCTCCTGACGACCGGTCTCGGGACGGCGGTGCTGAGCGGCCTGGCGGGCTGGTTCTACGTCACCACCCACGTCCCGGAGGACCTGAACGCCTTCGCCACCCAGCAGAACAACGTCTACTACTGGGCGGACGGCACCGAGATGGCCCGGATCGGCGAGACCAACCGGCAGGAGGTGCCGCTGGGCCAGGTGCCCGAGTCGGTCCGGTGGGCGGTGCTCTCCGCGGAGAACGAGACCTTCTACTCGGACCCGGGGGTCTCGGTCAGCGGCATCGGCCGCGCCGTCTACGAGATGGCCACCGGCGGCGACACCCAGGGCGGCTCGACCATCACCCAGCAGTACGTCAAGAACATCTACCTCAACCAGCGCCAGGACGTCTCCCGCAAGCTCAGCGAGATGGTCATCGCGGTCAAGCTGGGCCGTCGGATGAGCAAGCAGGACATCCTGGCCGGCTACCTGAACACCAGCTGGTTCGGGCGCGGCAGTTACGGCATCGAGCGCGCCGCGGCCGCGTACTACGGCAAGGACGTGTCGCAGCTCGACCCCAGCGAAGGGGCCTTCCTGGCCGCCCTGTTGAAGGGTGCCGGGCAGTACGACCCGGCGGTGAGCCCGGAGAACCACGAGCGGGCCGTGGAGCGGTGGTCCTGGATCCTGGACCGGATGGTCGACGGGGGCAGGCTCTCCGCCGCCGAGCGGGCCCGGTACACGGTGTTCCCCGAGCCGCGGACACCGCCCAAGGGGGCCGGCCTCGCCGGCCAGATCGGCTACCTGGTCGACCTGTCCAGGGGCTTCGTGGAGAGCCACAGCGACATCACCCCGGCCCAGTTCGACCTCGGCGGCTACCAGATCCGCACCACCTTCGAGAAGGCGAAGGTCAACGCCCTGGCCGCGGCCGTGCAGGAGGCCACCAAGGGCCTCGACCCGGACAACCGGGAGGCCGACAAGCTGCTCAAGGTCGGCGCCGCCTCGGTCGCCCTGGACGGGCGGATCGTCGCCCTCTACGGCGGCCCCGACTACCGCAAGCAGGGCTTCAACAACGCCAACACCTCGACCGTGCCGATGGGTTCGGCCTTCACCCCGCTGGTGTACGCGGCCGGACTCGACCAGGGCGTGCAGCGCCGGCGCGACGGCGGCCGGACCCCGGTGACGCCCGGCACGACGTACGACGGCGACAACGGCGTCAACGTGACGACTCCGGAGGGGCCGTACTGGGGGCGGGACGGGAAGATCGTCAAGACCGCCAACGACGGCAAGCGGAACTGGGGCCGGGTCAGCCTGCGCAGCGCGGTCGAACAGTCCGTCAACGGGCCGCTGATGCAGCTCGGCATGGACGTCGGCCTCGACAAGGTGCAGCAGACCGCGGCGGCCCTCGGCCTGCTCCCCGAGAGCCTGGGCGAGCTGGTCCCCGCCTTCGGCGTCGGCAACTCCACCCCGAGCGCGATCCGCGCCGCCGACGCCTACGCCGCCTTCGGGTCCGGCGGCAGCCACACCGACCCGTACTCCGTGTCGGGCGTCACCCGCAACGGCAAGCCCGTCGACCTGCGGCTGCCCACCGCCGCCCGGGCGCTGCCCGCGGCCGTGGCGGCCGACGTGGACACCGCCCTCAAGGGCGCCGTCCGCGGCGGCAGCGCCCAGGCGGTGGCGGGGGCGGGCGTCGGCCTGGCGGCGAAGCCCGGCACCACCCCGGACCGCACCGCGGGGTGGACCGTCGGCTACAACGGGCAGCTGTCGACGGCGGTCACGGTGTTCCGGGCGGACCTCACGGACATGAAGCTGCAGTCCCTGGAGGGGGTCGGCGGAGCCGCTCCGGACACCCCGGACTCGGACCTGCCGGGGCGGATCTGGACGGCGTTCATGAAGACCGCCGGGCAGTAGCCGTAGCCGTAGCCGTGGCGGTGGCCGTAGTCGTGGCGGTGGCCGCTGTCGTTCAGCGGGCCCACGGGCGGAGCTTCTCCGGGTTGCGGACCACCCAGATCCCGGTCACCCGGCCGTCCGCGACGTCGAACGCGGCCACCGTCAGCACGACGCCGTCGCGCCGGGCCACCAGGCCCGGCGCGCCGTTGACCGGGCACTCCAGCAGTTCCATGCCCGGGGCCCGGTCGGCGACGGCCAGCATGTACTGGGCGATCAGCGCGCCGCCCGCCACCGGGCGCAGCACGGTGCCGACCAGGCCGCCGCCGTCGGCGGTCATCACGGCGGCCGGGTCCAGGACGGCGACCAGGGCCGCGATGTCCCGGCTCTGCCAGGCCTCCTTGACCCGCCGTACGGTGTCGGCCCGCGCGGTCGGCGTCGCCGGGGCCGGGGCGGCACCGACCCGGCGGCGGGCGGAGGAGGCCAGCTGCTTGCAGGCCGCCGGGGTGCGGTCGAGGACGGCGGCGATCTCGGCGAAGGAGTAGCGGAAGACGTCGTGCAGGACGAAGGCCACCCGCTCGGCCGGGGTCATCGACTCCAGGACGACCAGGAAGGCCATCGCCACCGACTCGTCCAGGACGATCAGGTCGGCGAGATCGGCGCTCCCGGCCCGGTCCGACAGCGGTTCCGACAGCCCTGCCGGCAGCCCTGCCGACAGCGGTCCCGGCAGCGGTTCGGGCAGCCAGGCGCCGACGTAGCGCTCGCGCCGGGCCCGGGCCGAGCCCAGGAGGTCCAGGCAGATCCGGCCGGTGACGGTGGTGAGCCAGGCGCCGGGGGCCCGTACCTCCCGCCGCCGGCCGGGCGGCAGGGCGTACCAGCGCGCGTACGCCTCCTGCACGGCGTCCTCGGCCTCGGTCAGCGAGCCGAGCAGCCGGTAGGCGACGTTGAGCAGTCGGTGCCGCTCGCCGAAGGTCGCGTCGGTGTCCGCCCCCGCTGCCGTCATGCGCTCGCCTTACCTTTCACGGGCCTGCGTCGTCGGATCGGTGAGACCCTACCGATCCACTGCCCCCGGGCGGAGAAGAGGACCACGACATGGCCACCCCGACGACCACCGCGACGCACCGGTTCCCGTTCCTGCGGGCCGCGATCGCCCTGCAGACCCTGACCGTCCTGCTCCAGGCCGTCTCCGCCGGACTGCTGCTGACCACCTCCTACGGGGAGACGCTGCACGGCGTCGGCGCCCGGGTGATGTACGGGGCGTCGATGCTCTACCTGCTGGCGGCGGTGCTGGCCTGGAAGCCGGGCGGCGGGCCGGTGCGACCGGTGGGGGAGGCGGCCGGCTTCCTGGCGCTCGCCTCGGTGCAGGTCGTGCTCGGCATCGCGCACGTCCCGGCGGTCCATCTCCCGCTGGGGGTGCTGATGTTCGGGCTGAGCCTGCTGGCGCTGGCCCGTCGTACGGGCTGAGCGCCGGTCACTTCACCAGGCGGGACCAGTCGCCCGGTTGGCCGGGGTCGAGTTGGCGGAGCCTGTCGAGGACCTTCGGGTCCTGGGCGTCCAGCCAGTCGGCGACCTGGCGGAAGGAGACGCAGCGGACGCCGTCCTGGTGGCAGACGTTCTTCACCACGTCCTCGACGGCGTCCATGTAGATGCCGCCGTTCCAGTCCTCGAAGTGGTTGCCGATGAACAGCGGGGCGCGGCTGCCGTTGTAGACCCGGTTGAAGCCGGCCAGGTAGCTGTCCCGGGCCTCCTTCTCCCAGTCGGCGTACTTCTTCGGGTCGCCCTTGGTGGTGTCCCCGGACTGGCCGGCCAGGAAGTTGTAGTCCATCGAGAGGCCCTGGGAGGACTTGGCCGGGAAGGGCAGCATCTGGAGCGGGAAGTTCCAGATGCCGCCCTTCTTGACCGGCCAGACCTGGAACTCGCCCGGAGAGCTGGCGTCGTAACGGAAGCCGGCGGCCTTCTCGGCCGGGAGGAGGTTCTTCTGCCCCTGGAGGCAGGGGGCACGGCCGCCGACCAGCTCCTTGGTGTAGTCGAAGGGCAGCGGCGGCATGTTCTTGAGGCCGGTGTTGGTCTTCCAGTTGGTGACGAAGGAGACCGCCTGGTCGAGCTCGCTCTTCCACTCCTCGGTGCTCCAGTCGTCGCCGCCCTTGGAGCCGCAGAAGTGCCCGTTGAAGTGGGTGCCGATCTCGTTGCCGTCCAGCCAGGCGAGGCGCAGCTGCTCCAGGGTGTCCTTGATGTGGGCGTCGGTCGCGTAGTCGATCGAGGCGGCGCCCGGGTCGTGCTGGGGCGGGTGGTAGAGCGACTTCTTGGACTTGGGCAGGGTGTAGAGGCCGCTCAGGAAGTACGTCATCTGGGCGTTGTTGTCCGCGCCCAGCTTGCGGAAGCGGGAGAACAGGCGGTCGTCGCCCTCCAGGGCGCCGTCCCAGGAGAAGACGACGAACTGCGGCGGCTTCTCACCCGGTTTCAGCTTCTCCGGCTTCGGCTGCTTGGGCTGCGGGCCGGTGTAGGAGGTGGAGCCGTCCCCGAGCACGTGGACCTGGCCGTCCCAGGTGGGCGTCGGCGTCGGGGTGGGCGTGGGCGTCGGGGTGTCGGCGGCGCTCGCCTCCGGGGCCGCCGGGTCGGGATCGGGGGCGGCGGCGTTGGGTCTGCTCTCGGAGAAGGAGTCCCCCGTGGTGAGCGTGAGGGACGCGACGACCCCCACGGCCAACAGGACGACCGCACCGCGAGCAGTCCGCACGGATTCCCTTTCCTTCGGCGACAGTTTCGATCACACAGGGTTCTCCCTAGATCGATGACCTGAGCCGTCGGAAACGTTGCACGGGTGGTCGTACGGATTTTCGGACGGGTGGTCGGACTGAGGCTCCGTCGGGCGCTGGGCTCGGCTCAGGACGCCGGGCCGCCGGCCGGAGGGGCGCCGCTGATGGTGGCCTCGTACAGAGCTCGGACGGCCGGGCCGAAGGGGGCGCTGTAGGAGATCTGGGGGGTGTTGCCGCCGGTGTGGTAGCCGCCGATGAGGCCGATCACGGCCCAGCCGCCGAACCAGGGGATCAGCATGGGGCCGCCGGAGGTGCCGCCGGTGAAGCCGTCGCAGGCGATGCGCTCGAAGGTGCCCGGGTCGGCGGGGTCGTCGCTGGCCCAACGGGTGGTCCGGCTGAAGCACTCCACGGGTTTCGGGGCGCCGCCCGGGTAGCCGATCATCCGGACCGGGGCGTGGGCGTACCCGGTGCCGGTGAGCAGCTGCACCGAGCCCGCGACGTCCTCCAGTGCGTCACCCGCCTGGTTGGGCTCGGTGACGGCGAAGCCGAAGTCGTAGGCGGCGCCCGCGTGTTCGCCCCGGTCGTAGTACTCCTGTGCGACGTGGACGCCGTTCGCCCGGACCGGGAAGACGCCCAGGGGCGTGAGCCCGTCGTGGTACTGCGGGACGAACGCCAGGTGCCGCGTGGGGGAGCCGCCCGCGTAGCCCTTGAGGCAGTGGCCCGCGCTCAGGGCCAGGTCGCGGCCGGGGCTGTGGACGACGGCTCCGCTGCAGGTGCGGCCGGTGCCGGTGGCGTCGGTCCAGAAGAAGGCGCCGGCCTGGGGGATGCCGTCGAAGCTGCGGCTCGGGGGGATGTACTCGCCGGGGCGGGGGCCGTCGGCGGTGGGCCGGGCGGCCTTGGTGTCGAGGGGGAGCGCGGCGGCCATCCGGGCGGGGGTCCAGTAGGCGCTGAGCTGTGCGGCGGTGCTGGTGGTGGGTGGGGTCGCGGCGGTGGCGGTGGCGGTGGCGGTGGCGGTCGGGGCGAGGGTGGCGGTGGAGAGGAGGGCGACGGCGATGGCTGTGGTGAACCTGGACGCCATGGGTGGTCCCTTCCGGCTGGATGAGGGGGGCTTCGATGCGGGCACCCGCAGTTGTGGGTGCCCACGATCGGGGCCGACTCACCCTCACTGTCGGCCGATCAGCCGATGGTGCGTCGGAAGGCCTTGGCGTCCTCGGGGCCGGAGGAGTCGATCAGGCGGACCTCGAAGGTGGTGGGAGTGTTGGTCCGGACCCAGGCCTGCGCCTGCGCGTACGAGTAGAAGCGGAGCGGCTCGTCGGCCGGGGGGAGGGCCTTGACGCATTCGGTGGTCGCGCGGTCCCGGATGACCCAGGCCTGGTAGTGGGTACCGCGCGGGGAGTCGGCGGGGAGGATGGCGTAGCGGTCGCTCATCGGCCGGTCGCCGCCTGGGTGAAGCCGGCGGCCTGGAAGCCGCGCACGGGGGTGCAGGGGGTGTTGGGGGGCATGGCTGTCTCCGTTGTAGCGCATAGCGATCGATGCATCACTTGCTGTAGCCATGGTGCCGTGTCGCCGTCCATCATCGGAAGTCGATCCGGACCTTGGAGCGGATGCTCAGCCCCCTGGTGATGCATTGGCGGGATCCGACCCCCTCCTTCCCTCCCGCGAGCCCCCGGATCGGTCGGTCCGGGGGCTCACGGCATTGACAGGGGGCATCCTCCGGTTGAATGCTAAGCAAGCGCTTAGTCAATGATCCGCCGTCCTGAGGAGCCGCCCGATGGTCGAGAGCCCCGCTGACCTGCCCGGTCTGGATCTGGTGCGGCTGCGCACCCGTCTGGACACCGAGCTGCCCGGCCTCGTCCGGGGGCCGTTGCGGGCCGAGCTGGTCGAGGGGGGCCGCTCGAACCTCACCTACGTGCTCACGGACGGCACCGGCCGCTGGGTCCTCCGGCGCCCCCCGCTCGGGCACGTCCTCGCCACCGCGCACGACATGGGCCGTGAGCACCGGGTGATGTCCGCCCTCCGGGACACCGATGTCCCCGTCCCCCGCATGCTGCTGATCGACCACGGCACCGACGTGCTCGGCGCCCCCTGGTACCTGATGGAGTACGTCGACGGCCTCGCCCACCGGGACCGCAAGACCCTCGCCGCCCTCGGGGAGGACCGCGTCCGCGCCCTCGGCCGCCGCCTCGTCGAGACCCTCGCCGCCCTGCACCGGATCGATCCCGCCGACGTCGGCCTCGACGACTTCGGCCGGCCCGAGGGCTACCTGGAGCGCCAACTGCGCCGCTGGTCGACCCAGTTGGAGAAGTCCCGCTCCCGCGACCTCCCCGACCTCGACCGGCTGCACACCCTGCTCGCCGAACGGCGCCCCGTCTCGCCCGCGCCCGCACTGGTGCACGGCGACTACCGGCTCGACAACGTCCTGGTCGACGACACCGACGCCATCACCGCCGTCCTCGACTGGGAGATGTCGACTCTCGGCGACCCGCTCACCGACATCGGCCTCCTTGTGATGTACACCGAGATCGCCGGCATCGGCGGCGGCATCATCCCCGACGCCATGACCGCCCCCGGCTTCCCCAAGGCCGAGGAAATCGTCTCCTACTACGCCGAGTTGACCGGCCGTCAGGCAACCGATCTGGACTGGTACGTGGCCTTCGCCTCCTTCAAGCTGGCCGTCATCGCCGAGGGCATCCACTACCGCTTCCAGCAGGGCCGCACCCTGGGCGCAGGTTTCGAGCGCGCGGGCGAGATGGCCCCGATCCTCGCCCGGCACGGACTGACCACCCTCAAGGAGAGCTGACAGCCATGGACTTCGCCTACGACGCCCGGACGAACGTACTCCGCGAGCAACTCCTCGCTTTCCTGGCCGAGCACGTGTACCCGGCCGAGAGCACCCTCGCCCAGCAGCTCGCCGACCCGGACCGCACCCCCTGGAGCGTCCCGCCCGTCGTCGCCGACCTCCAGACGGAGGCCCGCAAGCAGGGCCTGTGGAACCTGTTCATCCCCGGCGAGCACGGCGCCGGTCTCACCAATCTCCAGTACGCCCCGCTCGCCGAGATCACCGGCCGCAGCATCCAGCTGGCCCCGCCGGCCCTCAACTGCGCGGCCCCCGACACCGGCAACATGGAACTCCTCGCCCAGTTCGGCAGCGCCGAGCAGCAGGAGCGCTGGCTGCGGCCGCTGCTGGACGGCGCGATCCGCTCCGCGTTCGCGATGACCGAGCCCGAGGTGGCCTCCTCGGACGCCACCAACATCGCCACCCGGATCGAGCGCGACGGCGACCAGTACGTGGTCAACGGCCGCAAGTGGTACATCACCGGCGCGATGAACCCGGACTGCAAGCTGTTCATCGTGATGGGCAAGACCAACCCGGACGCCGCCCCGCACCGCCAGCAGAGCATGGTGCTGGTGCCGCGCGACACCCCCGGCCTCACCGTCAAGCGCGGCATGACGGTCTTCGGCTACGACGACGCCGACCACGGCGGCCACGCCGAGGTGCTGTTCGAGGACGTCCGGGTGCCCGTCGAGAACCTGATCGACGAGGAGGGCAGCGGCTTCGCCATCGCCCAGGCCCGGCTCGGCCCGGGCCGGATCCACCACTGCATGCGGGCCATCGGCATCGCCGAGCGCGCGCTGGAGCTGATGTGCCGCCGGGCGAGCGAGCGGGTGGCCTTCGGCCGGCCGCTCGCCGAGCAGGGCGTGGTGCAGGACTGGATCGCCGAATCCCGGGTCCGGATCGAGCAGTTGCGGCTGCTGGTGCTCAAGACGGCCTGGCTGATGGACACCGTCGGCAACCGCGGTGCGCACACCGAGATCCAGGCCATCAAGATCGCCACCCCGCGCACGGTCGAGTGGATCCTCGACAAGGCCGTCCAGACCCACGGTGCCGCCGGTGTCAGCCAGGACACCCCGCTCGCCCAACTCTGGGCCGGCAACCGCACCCTGCGCCTCGCGGACGGGCCGGACGAGGTGCACAAGCGCTCCCTGGCCCGGCGGGAACTCAAGCAGTACCGCTGAGCACCTCGCCTGCCGGGGGACGGCCCCGGCAGGCGGCAGGCGGCAGGCGGCAGGCGCGACGGGCGCGGTCGGCCCGTGGCCAGGCGGTCAGATGCTCAGCTGGCCGGGCCGGTCCGCCGCGCGCAGTTCGGCCCTGGCGCGGTCCGCCCACGGGGTGGCGCCGAGGGCCTCGAAGCTCGCGAGGGCGGCGCGCAGCGGTGCCCGGGCGCCGGCGGACGCCCCCGTCCGGCGCAGCCGTTCGCCCTGGGCCAGTTGGACCCGGGCGTGGTCGAAGCGCCAGCGCTCGGCGCCGGGGGTGTCCAGCGCGAGGGCGAACAGCCGCAGTGCCTCCTCGTCGTCCTCGGTGCACAGCGCGGCGGAGGCCTCGACCAGCAGGGCGTGCCGGGACGAGACGGCGGCGATGCCGTTCTCGCGCATCGCGCGGACGTGGGCGGCGGCCTCCTCGCGGCGGTCGCCGCGGACGGCGGCCTCGACCAGGTGGGCTGCCATCCAGAGGGCGTGCGGGGCGTGCGAGGCGAGGGTGCCGGCCGGGCTGACCGCGACGGCGTGCCGGTGGGCGAGCGCGTGGTCCCCGTCGCCGAGGGCCGCCACGGCGGCGGCGTGGTGGGCGTAGTGGGCGGCGCAGGGCGCGCGGTGGCGGGTGGCCCAGTCGATCACGGTGCCGGCCGTGGCGAGGCTCTCCGCGGTGTGGCCGCGGGCGCCCAGGACGATCGCCTCGATGTACTGGAAGTACCAGGCGAAGGCGTCGTAGCCGTGCTCCCGGCAGGCGCCGAGGCCCTCCCGGGCGAGGTCGAGCGCCTCGTCCCAGGCGCCGGTGAGGTAGTCGTCCAGGCAGAGGTGGATGAGGGCGGAGATGTAGCGCCGGGCCGGGCCGCCCTCGCGCCCGGCGCGGACCACCTGCCAGGCGGGGGTGCGGACCTCGCCGAGCCGGTCGAGGTAGAGCGCCCCGGTGCCGACCCGGGTGGTGAGGACCGGGTCGGCCTCGCCGGCCGGGGCGGCGGCCAGGGCGAGGGTGAGCGCGTCGAGCGGGCCGTGGGCGGCGGCGCCGGTGCGGGCGGGGTCGGAGAAGGTGCGGCCGAGGACGGCCAGGAAGGCCGGCGGGCCGGGGGTGAGGCGCTCCACGGCCCGGTAGTAGGACTGCCACAGGGCCTCGTCGGCGCCGAAGAAGCAGAGCACCGCCAGGACGTGCAGGGCGTCGACCAGCGCCTTGTCCTCGGCCCGGTGGCCGTGGGCGGCGGCCGCGGACTCGATGGCGGAGGTGAGCAGGCGGTGCGCCGCGGGAACGTCGCCGTCGCCGTTGAGGAGCAGCAGGGCGGCGGCGGTGGCGGAGTGCAGCGAGCCGTCGCCGACCGGGGCGGCCTGCCGGGCGTGGTCGAGGAGTCGGCGGGCGCTGGTGAGGGCGCCGGTGGACTCGGCCCCGAGGTAGGCGGCCTCGGCGAGGCGGCGGCCGCGCTGCGGACCGTCGGGGGTGAGCTCGGCCGAGCGGACCAGGGTGCGCATGGCGCCGGAGGCGTCGCCGCGGCGCAGGCTGAGCCCGGCGGCGTGGGCGAGGAGCGCGGCGACCTCCTCGTCCGGTTCGAGGGTGGCCTCGCCCAGGTGCCAGGCCCGGCGCTCGGGCCGGCCGGCCAGGGCGGCGGCCAGGGCCGCGTGGGCGGCGCGCCGGGCGCTGCTCGGGGCCTGCCCGACCACGGCGGAGCGGATCAGCGGGTGGCGGAAGGCCAGCCGGCGGCCGCCCTCCTCGACGTGCACCAGCCGCTCCTGCTCCAGCGGCGCGAGGTCGTCCCGGCGGTGCTCCGGGTCCTGGCCGTGTTCCGGGTCCTGGCCGTCGCCCTGGCCGTCGCCCGGGCCGTGTTCCGGTCCGTGTGCCGGGCTCTGGCCCGGGCCGGAGCCCGTGCCGAGCTCCTCCGCGGCCCGGCGGGCGGCGGCCCGCAGGACGCCGAGGTCGCCGGTGCCCTCCAGCGCGGCGAGCAGCAGCAGCCGGCGGGAGGGGGCGGGCAGGCCGGCCACCCGGGCGCCGAACAGCCGCTCCAGCCGGTTGCCGAGGGACGAGACGGCGATCGGCGTCACGGGGACGGGCGGTACGGCCGGGCAGTCCACCGGGTCCGGCGGCAGGGCGGTCGGCAGTTCCAGCAGGGCCAGCGGGTTGCCGCCCGCCTCGGCCAGCACCCTGCGGTGCGCGCTGCGGGAGAGGTCGGGGAAGCGGCTGCCGAGCAGGCGGCCGGCGGCCTCCTCGGCCAGCGGCGGCAGGTCGTGGGCGGGTAGGGCGTCGGCGTCCCGGGGGCCGAGCTCGCCGGGGCGGGCCGCGGCCAGGAAGGCGATGTCCAGGCCGGGGGCCCGGCGGGCGACCGAGCCGAACACCGCGGTGCTGGCCGGGTCGACCCAGTGCAGGTCGTCGACGAGCAGGAGCAGCGGCCGCCCGTCGGCCACGGCCTGGAGGAACCGCAGCACCGCGTTGGACACCAGCAGGTGCTCCGGGGCCGGACCGGTGTCGAAGCCGAGTGCCACCCGCAGGGCGGCCCGCAGCGGGGTGTCGAGCCGCTCCAGGGCGGCGAGGTGCGGGAAGAACAGCTGGTTGAGGACCGAGTAGCCGCAGTGGGCCTCGAACTCGACGCCGGAGGCCCGGAGCACCCGGGCGCCGTCGGCGGGCGCGGCGGCGGCCAGCGCGTCCAGCACGGCGCTCTTGCCGACCCCGGCCTCCCCGGAGAGCAGCAGCGCGCCGCCGCCGCTGCCCAGGCGCAGCCGCTCGCGGAGCAGCCGCAGGTCGCGGTCGCGCCCGATCAGCGGGCACCCGGCTTCGGGCGTGCCGGAATCCGCCACAGCTGCTTCCCTCCCGAGGACCACTCACCCACCCGTGCGCCGGGGCCGGTCCGGCGGCGGAGAACCTGCTCCGCCCGGCCGCGAACGCCCTGGTCAGGTCCAGTATGACGGACCCGGACCGGCCGGGTGGACGGTGGACCGGCAGGGCCCTGGGCCCGCCTGGCCCGGGGCGTACCCGCCTGGCCCGTAAGGGTGTCATACCGGAGTAGTCGGGGGGACTTGGCTCCCCGGTACGACGGCCCCGGCGCGCCCCGCCCGTAGCGTCTGCTCCGTGACCGAACCGGACGAGGAGGCTGGCATGGGCAGGCGGGGACGGGCCGTGGCGGCGGTGCTGTTGGCGGCGTCGGCGACGCTCGGGGTGACGGGTGCGCCGGGCGCGGTGGGCGCGGTGGCGGCGCCGGCGGTGGACGGCGGGGCCGCGCGGCAGGCCACGGCCTGGCTGCCGCGGCCGACCGGGCCGTACCCGATCGGGACGACCTCGCTGCGGCTGACCGACGCCGGGCGGGAGGACCCCTGGAAGCCGGGCCGGGCGCGTGAGGTGATGGTCAGCCTCTGGTACCCGACCGCCCGCCCGGCCACCGGTGGGGAGCGGGCCCGCTACATGGAGCCCGCGGCCGGGGCGCACTTCGGCGGCGACAGCGGCGTCGGTGACCTCAACTACCACGTGCGGCCCGGCAGTACGGACTGGTCGGGGATCCTCACCCACGCCCGCCGGGACGCCCCGGCCCGGCCCGGCGGCCCCCGCCCGGTGGTGCTGTACTCGCCCGGGCTGGGCGACCCGCGCACCTGGGGGACGGCCCTGGTGGAGGACCTCGCCTCGCGCGGCTACGTGGTCGTCACCGTCGACCACACCTACGAGGCCTCCGAAGTCGCCTTCCCCGACGGGGAGCTGGCCACCTCGGTGTTCCCCGCCATGCTCCGACAGCCCGGCCTGGACGTCGGCGCCGTGCTGCGCAAGTCCCTGGCCGCCCGGGTGGCGGACACCCGCTTCGTGCTGGACGAACTCTCCGGGCTGCGCCGCGCCCCGGGCCTGCCGGCCGGCGTCGGCGCCTCGCTGGACCTGGACCGGATCGGCATGGTCGGCCACTCGGCGGGCGGCTTCACCGCCCTCCAGGCCATGCACGACGACCCGCGGATCGCCGCCGCGGTCAACCTGGACGGCCAGCTGCACTTCCCCGGCCCCGACGGCCGCACCGGTGTCTTCCTGCCCGACTTCGTCGAGGACGGCCTGGACCGCCCGTTCCTGCTGATGGGCACCCGGGAGTCCGACTCCGGGAGCTACCACCGGCAGCCCGGCTGGGACGCCCTGTGGCAGCACAGCACCGGCTGGCACGCCGACCTCACCCTGGAGGGCTCCCGGCACGGCTCCTACACCGACGCCCAGTCCCTGCTCCCGCTGCTCGCCCGCCAGGGCGCCGTCACCCCGGAGGTGCTGGCCGCGGACGTCGGCGACGTCCGCCCCGACCGTGCCGAGCTCGCCACCCGCTCCTGCGTGGCGTCCTTCTTCGACCGCTGGCTGCGCGGCCACGACGACCACCTGCTGGACGGCCCCTCGGACCGCTTCCCGGAGCTGACGTACGAGCGGTAGCCGACGGCGGACCCCTCAGCGGATCTCCGAGCCGGGATTGGCCTCGTCCCAGCGCTGCCGCGAGGCGAGCATGGCGTCGTGGTGGGCGTAGGACCAGTCCGCCATCGCCCGCACCAGGTGGGTCAGGCTGTGGCCGAGCTCCGTCAGCTCGTACTCCACCTGGGGCGGGACGGTCGGGTGGACGGTCCGGGTGACCAGCCCGTCGCGTTCCAGCCGGCGCACCGTCAGGGTCAGCATCCGCTGCGAGATCCCCGGCAGGGCGCGCTGCAGCTCGCGGAACCGCCGTACGCCCCCGGCGAGTTCGACCACGGCGAGGACGGACCACTTGTCGCCGAGCCGGGTCAGCAGGTCGCGGATCCCGCAGTCGACGTCGTCCTCGCACCAGACGACCGGGCGGGGGGTGGTTACCGCGCTGTGCCCTACGGACATGGAAGTGCCTCCTTACGCCGGACGCCCAGGCTACCGAGGATGGTCCCGTCCCCGAGGATCGGCCATCAGGAGGAGAACCATGCTGCTCGTCACCGGTGTCAACGGAGGTCTCGGCACCCTCGTGCTGGAGCGGCTCGGCGCGCGCGAGGACGTCGTCGCCGGGAGCCGGACGCCCGGCGCGGTGGAGGCCGAGGTGCCCGTCCGGCTGGTGGACTTCGACCGGCCGGAGACCCTCGCCGAGGCCTTCGCGGGGGTCCGGACCCTGCTGCTGATCTCGGCGGGCGCCGCGGAGGACGACGTGGTGATCGCCCGGCACGGCGCGGCGATCGGGGCGGCGGAGCGGGCGGGCGTCGAGCACGTCGTCTACACCAGCCTCTCCGGCGACGGCGACCACCTGCCGTACGCGCTGGCGCACCGCTGGACGGAGCGCCGGCTGCGCGAGTCCGGCACGCTGCGCTGGACGGTGCTGCGCAACGGCCTCTACGCGGAGCTGCTGGCCGCGATCGCCGCGCCCGGCCCCGACGGGGTGATCACCGCGCCGCTGGGGGCGGGGCGGCTGGCGGCCGTGGCGCGGGCGGACCTGGCCGAGGCGGCGGCGAAGGTGGCGCTGGCGCCCGCCGGGCACGCGGGGCGGACGTACGAGCTGGTCGGGGAGCGGGCGGTGGGCGGTGCGGAGGTGGCCGGGGTGCTGGGCGCCGAGTACCGTCCGGGCGGGCTCGCGCAGGCCCGGACGGCGCTGGCGGCCTCGGACGCGCTGCACGACTTCCAGGTGCCGATGACGGTGGGCACCTACTCGGCGATCGCGCACGGCTTCCTGGCCGGGCCGGGCGGGCCGGGCGACCTGGCGGCGCTGCTGGGCCGCCCGCCGCGCCCGGCGCTGGAGGTCATCGCGGGACGCTAGTCCCCGGGCCCCGGTCGGCGGCGCGCTGGGCGTCGATCCGGGCGTGGGCGTCCGGCCACGCGATCGGCAGCCGCCCGACCGGGGTGTCCCAGAACGTGAAGGTGGACTCCCGCATGGTGGAGCGAAGTCCGGTCATGGTGCTGCGGTGGGGTTCGGCGGCGGCGAAGGCGGTCAGGGCTTCGCCGCTCTCCCAGGCGGAGAGCGTCCAGAAGGTCCGCCGGAGCGGCCGGGCGATCAGCGAGGCGCCCAACGCGCCCGGGGTGTTGCGGAGTTGGCGCCAGACGGCGAGCGAGCGGAGGAAGAACCGCGGGACGTCGGCGAGTGAGTGGACCTCGAAGCGGGAGGCCATGACGACCGCCCGGGTGTCGGGGGCGGGCGGATTCGGGGTGATCCAGGGCAGCGTGGGCACGGCTGACTCTTCTCCTCGGCGAGGGCGCCACATTGGGTAGTGGCACTATCTATATTAGACAGTGCTGGTATCCAAATGCCAGGGGAAAGCCCGACCAGAGGAAAGCCCGAGGTGTCCGCCGTGCGCATCTCCGAACTGAGCCGCCGCAGCGCGGTCCCGACCGCGACCATCAAGTACTACCTGCGCGAGGGCCTGCTGCCGCCCGGCCGGGCCACCGCCGCCACCCAGGCCGAGTACGACGAGAGCCACCTGCGGCGGCTGCGCCTGGTGCGCGCGCTGATCGGGGTGCGGGGGCTGAGCGTCAGCGCCACCCGGGAGGTGCTCGGCGCGGTGGCCGAGCACGCGGGGGAGCGGCACCAGGTGCTCGGCCTGGTGCTCGGGGCGCGGCCGGTGGACGAGGACGCCCCAGCGCCCGGACCGGCGCCCGGACCGGCGCCTGAACCGGCGCCCGGCGCCGCCGAGGTGGACGCGCTGATCGGCGCCCTCGGCTGGGAGGTCTCCGAGTACGCCCCTGCCCGGGCCGCGCTCGGCGAGACCCTGGAGACCCTGCGCTCGCTCGGCGCCGCACTCGACCCCGCCACCCTGCGCGGCTACGCCGAACTGGCCGAGCGGACCGCCGTCCTCGACCTCGACCAGCTCGACCCGGACGCCGACCCGCTCGAACAGGCCGAGCGGGCCCTGCTGCGGACCGTCCTCCTGGAGCCGGCGCTGCTCGCGCTGCGGCGGCTGGCCCAGGAGAACGAGTCCGCCCGGCGCGGCGGTTGAGCCGTTCGCCGGTGCAGGCGTCCGTCGGTGCAGCCGTCCGTCGGGCTACTCGCCCAGGACGGCGATCCGCCCGGTGCTGCGCCCGTCGGCGACCAGCTGGACGGCCGCCGCGGCCTCCGCCAGCGGGACCCGGGCGCTGACCAGCGGCCGGACCACGCCCTGCTCGGCGAGCTCGGTCAGCGCGTCGTGGGCGGCGCGCACGGCCCGCGGGTCGTGGGTGTTGTACAGGCCCCAGTGCAGGCCGAGGATCGTGTAGTTCTTCACCAGGGCGTGGTTCAGCGCCGGGGCCGGGATCTGCCCGGCGGCGAAGCCCACCACCACGATCCGGCCCTCGAAGGCCACGCACCGGGTGGAGCCGGTGTAGGCCTCGCCGCCGACCGGGTCGAAGACCACGTCCGCGCCGCGCCCGCCGGTGAACTCCTTGACGGCGGCGACGAAGTCCCCGGCCGGGCCGTCGGCCGTCCGGTCCACCACCAGGTCGGCGCCGAGCGCCCGGGCCGCCTCGGCCTTGGCCGGGCCGCCGACCACGGCGACCACCCGGGCCCCGGCGGCCCGGCCGAGCTGGACGGCCGCACTGCCGACCCCGCCGGCCGCCGCGTGCACCAGCAGGGTCTCCCCGGCCCGCAGCCGGGCCCGGCGGTGCAGGGCGAACCAGGCGGTCTGGTGGCCGATGTGCAGCGCCGCCGCCTCGGCGTCGTCCAGCGACTCGGGCGCCGGGAACGCGGCCGCGGCGTCCAGCAGTGCGTACTCGGCGAAGGCGCCGTGCGGCAGCACCGGGTTGCCGATCAGCCGCTCGCCGCGCCGGGCGCCGTCCGCGACCTCGCCGCACAGCTCCACACCCGGGGTGAACGGCAGCGGCGGGCGGACCTGGTAGTGCCCGCGCACCATCAGCGCGTCCGGGAAGTTCACCGCCGCCGCCCGGACCTTGACCAGCAGCTGCCCCGGGCCCGGCACCGGCCGGGCGGCGTCCTCGGTGAGCCGCAGCACCGCGGCCGGCTCGCCGAGTTCGGTGACCTGCCAGGCCCTCACAGCGCCCCGCCCTTCTCCAGCCCCTGCTGGAGCCGGTTCACCCCGGCGATCCAGCGGTCCGGTTCGGTGGCCCGGACGCGGTAGTACTCGGCGACCTCGGGGTGCGGCAGGATCAGGAACCGCTCCTCCCGCAGTGCCGCCAGGGCCGCCTCGGCGACCTCCGCCGGGTCCAGGGCGGTCGGCACCAGCAGCGCCTCGCCGACCGCGCCGGTGGAGGCCAGCATGTCGGTGCGCACCCCCTGGGGGCAGAGCGCGTGCACCCGGACGCCGCGGTGGCGGTAGGTGGCGGAGAGCCACTCGGCGAAGGCGAGCGCGCCGTGCTTGCTGACCGCGTACGGGGCCGAGCCGAGCATGGTGAGCAGCCCGGCGGCCGAGACGGTGGCCAGGAAGCGGCCCTGGCCGCGCTCCAGCCAGCGGGGGAGCAGCAGGTCGGCCGCTCGTACGTGGGCCAGGACGTTGACCTCCCAGGCGCTCGTCCAGGCCTCGGCGGGGGCGTCGGCGCCGCCGATCGGGGCGACGCCCGCGTTGGCGCACCACACGTCGATCTCGCCGAGCTCCGCGCGGGCCCGCCCGACCAGGGCGGCGAGGCCCTCGGCGGAGGCGGCGTCCCCGGGGAGGGCGGTGCCGCCGCACTCCTTCGCGACCGTGCGGGCGGCGTCGGCGTCCAGGTCGTTGACCACCACCCGGGCGCCGGCCGCGGCGAAGGCCCGGGCGAGCGCGGCGCCGATGCCCCGGCCGGCGCCGGTCACCACGACGCCCTGGCCGGTCAGGTCGCCGCTCGGCCCGGCCGGTCCGGCGGGGGCGCCGCTCACAGCCCACCGCCGAGGGTGACTCCGCCGTCCACCACCAGGGTCTGGCCGGTGATCCAGCCGGACTCCGGGGAGAGCAGGAAGGCGACCGCGCCCGCGACGTCCTCGGGGACGCCGAGCCGGCCCAGCGGGTAGGCCTTGACGACCTTCTCCTCCCGGCCCTCGTACAGCGCCTCGGCGAACTTGGTCTTCACCACGGCGGGGGCCACGGCGTTGACCCGGATGCCCTGCGGGCCCAGCTCGGCGCCGAGTTCGGTGGTGAGCCGGATCAGCGCGGCCTTGCTGATGCCGTACATGCCGATCCCGAGCGAGGCGCGGATGCCGGCGACCGAGGCGACGTTGACCACCGAGCCGCCGTGCTCGCCCATCCAGGCGGCGTGGGCCCGGCGGGTCCAGGCCAGCGGGCCGAGCACGTTGACGGCGAAGATCTTGGCGGCCGCGTCGGGGTCGGTCTCCAGGACCGGCCCGTAGATCGGGTTGATGCCGGTGTTGTTGACCAGGTGGTCGAGCCGTCCGAAGGCCTCCAGGGTGCGGGCGACCGCCTCCTCCTGGTGGGCCGGGTCGTCGGCCTTGCCGGCGACCGCGATCGCGTTGTCCGGGCCGCCCAGGTCGCGGACGGCCTCGGCGAGCGGCTCGGGGTTGCGGGCGGTCAGGCAGACCTTGGCGCCGCGGTCGACCAGTTCGCGGGCGATGCCGAGGCCGATGCCCCGGCTCGATCCGGTCACGACGGCCACCCGGCCCTTGAAGGAGTGCACCACGGAGGGTCCTGCCTTTCCGGTCTGCTCTGGAGTGCTGACTAAGCGCTTGCTCAGCATGCTGTCGGTGCGAGAGCCTGTCAACAGTCCGCCGGGCCGCACCGGAGCGGCCGGCGGGAATGCCTGTACGACTTCTCTGGGAGGATGGCGCCATGACCAGCACGCCCATCGCCGACCTCTGGCCGACCATGCCGGGCGCCGACACCCGCCCCGAGGCGGCGTACCGGCTGCTCCAGGCGGCCGTCGAGTCGTTCGCGGAGCGCGGCTTCCACGCCACCACCACCCGGGACATCGCCACCGCGGCGGGCATGAGCCCCGCCGCGCTGTACATCCACTACCAGTCCAAGGCCGCCCTGCTCGCCGAGATCAGCCGGGCCGGCCACGCCGCCACCCTCACCCTGGTCCGGGAGGCGGCGGCCGGGGAGGGCGGCCCGGCCGAGCGGATGCGGCGCGTGGTCGAGCAGTTCACCGCCTGGCACGCCCGGGCCCGGACGGTCGGCCGGGTGGTCAACTACGAGCTGCACGCCCTGCCCGAGGACGCCTACGCCCAGGTCGCGGCGCTGCGCCTGGACATCGAGCGCGAGGTCAGCGCGCTGATCGAAGCGGGTGTGGCGGCCGGGGAGTTCGAGGTCTCGGAGGTGC
This sequence comes from Kitasatospora sp. NPDC001309, assembly GCF_042896295.1. NCBI lineage: Bacteria > Bacillati > Actinomycetota > Actinomycetes > Kitasatosporales > Streptomycetaceae > Kitasatospora > Kitasatospora sp. NPDC001309. Next base: position 22,174 of record NZ_JBIAXC010000054.1, read on the forward strand.
GTACGGCGGCCCGCGCGGTCACCTCGCTGGGCATCGACGTCTCCCGCTGGTACACCGAGCGCTCCTCCGGCACGCCGGAGGAACTCGGCCGCCGCTACGGCGAGTTGGTGCTGCGGATGCTCGGCGCCCGGGTCTGACCGGGGCACGGGCCCGACGGGGGCACGGGCTTGACCGGGCTCCGGACGGCGAGCAGAATCGTATACGGAGTACGTGTGCCTCGTAGGCGTACAACGCCAACGCCAAGGCGCCCGCCACGGCCGGTCGTGGCGGGCGCCCTGCTGTCGGGCACGGTGGCTCCGGAGGATTGCCGGGGGAGGGCCGTCAGGCGGTGGCCAGGCAGAACTCCACCAGCCCGGCGTCCACGTCGAGGACGATCCGCTCCATCTCCGCCCACGCCGGGTGGAACTCCTTGCCCCACTCGACGGTGAAGCCGAGCACCTTGCCCTGGGCGGGGTCGACGAAGTGGCGGGAGAAGACGTAGTCGTCGCTGGTCCCGCTGGTCGGGTAGAGGTGGAACCCGGTCAGCGGCGTGTAGGCGGTGCCGCGCACGCCCTGGACGCCCCGGCAGAAGGCGGTGGCGAGTTCGAGGGCGCTGTCGACGTCGTCCTTGGGGATGTACTCGGCGTACGCGGTGTCGCCGGGCAGTCCGCGCTTGCCGTCGTAGGAGGTGTTGCGGAAGTTCATGTCCGGCTCCCCGGACTGGTTCTCGTCGTCGCCCCAGTTGTAGAGCATGTCCTGGGAGTAGCTGTGCACGTCGACGAACCACCGCGTCCCCGGGTAGTGGTCCAGCAGCCAGCGGACGTTGCGGGTCTCGGGCTCGGAGAAGGCGCTCGGGCCCTCGTACACCTGCTGGTCGCACGGGGAGGTGGACACCTGGGGGGTGGCGGTCGGGGCGAAGGCGGTGGTGAAGTCGAAGAGGAAGTCGTAGTTGCGGTTGAGGTCGACGCCGATGCAGTCCGGGTTCGAACTGCCGCCGGAGTTGGCCGGGTTGCGGTTCTTGCGCCACATCGGGTCGACGGTCTGGCTGTACAGCCGGCCGTCCGGGTTGACCAGGGGGAGGACCACCAGGTCGAGCCGGAGCAGCAGGTCCTGCACCTGCTGGGCCGTGATGGTGGTGGAGCCGTACCCCAGGCCGGTGCCGGTCCGGAAGGCCTCCAACAGGTCGGCGGCGAAGTGGACGAGGATCTCGCAGCTGCCCCACTCTCGGGCGTGCACGCCGCCGATCAGCATCACGGCGTCCTTGGGTATGCGCGAGGGGCGGCCGATCTGCAGGGCGTGGGAGGTGCGGCCCTCGACGGACGGTTCGGGGAGGGTGATCAGCTGGGCGGAACCGGGGTAGGACGCGGCCAAGCTGGTCACGGCGGACTCGACCTCGGTGATGTTCAGGTAGGACATGACGGGCCTCCCGGTTCAGCCGGCGAGCTTGGCGGCCAGGCCGTGCGGGACGGCGTCGTCGGCGGCGTAGCGGTCGCCGGTGCCGACCTCGGCCTGGGCGGCCCGGCCGTGCTCGCTGGCGTTGCCGGTCCGCGTGACGGTGACGCCCTCGCGTTCGAGCGCGGCGACCCGGTTCTCCGGGGCGTAGACGTCGATGCCGACGCTGCCGTCGGACTCCTGCCGCGGGCGGCCGCCGGTGTCGGGGCGGACCTCGCGCAGCAGGGCGCGCAGGGTGTCGGCGTCCCGGGCGGTGACGCGGAGCCTGAGGATGTCGGGCCGGGGTGGGGTGGGGGGTGTGATGGGGACGGCGGACATGACGACCTCGGGGGATTCGTACGGATATGTCCGACGTGTACCTCGTATCCTCAGGATCCGCCTTCGCCGTAGAAGTCGTCAAGGGGCGGCTCCGGCATCCCGTCCAGCAGGCGGTCCAGGCCGGCCAGCATCTCGGCCCGGTCGTCGAAGTCGGCGAAGCGGGGGACCAGCGCGCGCAGCCGCGGGTAGTCGGCCGCGGGCAGCCGGTGCAGGCCGAGGCGCAGCACCGGGTCCGGCTCGTCCGGGTTGTCGACCACCTGGCGCTTGTCCACCAGCAGGGAGCCCAGGTTCCAGGCCACGAAGGTGCGGTAGATCGTCAGTGCGGTGGTGTCGTCGAAACCGGCCCGGGCGAGCACCGCCAGGATGTGCTCGGTGAGGGCGAGGGCCGGCGCCGGGCGGCGGGACACCGGGACGGCCAGCGGGCGGGTGGCGACCAGCGGCAGGATCTCGGGGTGGGCGTGCGCCACGACGGCGAAGGCCTGGGCGATACGGCGCAGCTCCGTCCGCCAGCCGTGCTCGTGGCCGCCGCCGACGCCGGTGCGCAGCTGGGTGTTGATCTCGGTGAAGTAGGCCTCGGTCAGGCCGTCCAGCAGGGCTTCCTTGCCGGGGGTGTAGCGGTACAGGGCCATCGACTCGACGCCGAGCTCCGCCGCCAGCCTGCGCATGGTCAGCGCGCCGAGCCCCTCGCGGTCCACCAGGGCGACGGCGGCGTCCAGCACCAGGGGGCGACTCAGGCGCCCGCGCTTCTCGGGGCCGTCCCGCTCAGCCATGTCCGCACTCCTCCGAACTCCTCCGAGTCGGTGCCGCCGGGCCGTCGGCCGTGCCCGGGCGGCGGGGCCGGAGGGGGCCGGGGCCGGGCAGGTCGCAGGTTACACAGCGGATACAGAACCAGGATACAAGGGACGAATAGCCGGAAAACAGGCCCCGGTCGTGCCCCGGTCGGTGACGGAGCGCAACCGGTGACCGGGTGTGGCCCGGTGGGGCCTGGTGCGGCTGGGTAGGGCCCGGTGCGGCCGGGTCGGGTCATTGCAGCAGCAGCCGGACGGCGAGCCAGCCCACCAGCGCGGCCGAGCCCAGGGCGGTCCACCGGCGGCCGCGGGCCCCGGTCAGGGCCCGGCCGAGCAGGGCGCCGCCGAGGGCGAGCAGCAGTTGCCAGCTCGCCGAGGCGGCGAACACGGCGAGGGTGAAGACCGTGCGGGTGAGCGGGCCCGTCGGGCTGCCGGGGCCGTCGCCCAGGACCAGGGCGGCGAAGTAGAGCACCGTCAGCGGGTTGAGCAGGGTGATCCCGAGCAGGGTCAGGAAGGCCCGGGCGGGGCCGGGCGGGGTCTGGGCCGCCAGGGCGGCGGAGCCGGGGGTGCGCAGGGCGGTGGCGGCGGTGCGGACGGCCAGGGCGAGCAGGACGAGGGCGGAGACGATCCGCAGCGGCGTGGCCACCGGCGCCGGCAGCGGCGCGAGGCCGCTGCCGCCGAGGGCGGCCAGCACGGCGTACAGCCCGTCCGCGGTGGCCACGCCGAGGGCGGCGCAGGCCCCGGTGCGCAGCGAGGTCCGGGCGCTGAGCGCCACCAGGTAGGCCCCGACGGCCCCCACCGGGACGGCGACGCCCCACCCGGCGAGCAGCCCCGCGACCAGCGCGGCCCTCATGCGAGGGCGCGGTCGGGCCTCCGGGGGTGGCCGGGCTGCTGCTGCTGACCGGCGGCCGGGCGGGCGGCGGCGGTCACGGGCAGCGGGCGGGCAGGTGCGGTGGTCATGCGGTGATGGTGGCGGGCGGGGTGCCGGGGGTGCAAGTGGTTTCTCCGGTGAGGGCGGGTAGCGTGGGGCACTCCGTGGACACCGTTTCGAGGAGGCCCCCGATGACCAGTCAGAACGACCACGTGCGCGAGCTGTTGGCCGAGGCCTGGCGGTCCTGGGCGGAACGCGGCGCGGCCCTCGGGGCGACCGACTGGGACCGGCCGACCCGGCTGACCGAGTGGACCGTACGGGACCTGTACGCGCACGTGGCACCGGTGCCGGAGATGTTCACCGGACTGCGCGGGGCCGTCCTGGACGGTCCGGCCGAACTGACCTGCGGGGCGGACGTCCTGCGCACCTTCAACCGGCCGGGCGGGCTCGCCCACACCGCCGCCGGACAGGTCGCCGAGCTGGCCAGGGAAGCGGCCAGGGCGAGCGAACCGGCGGCGCTGATCGCCCGGTTCGGCACCGAGGGCCCGGAGGCCCTGGCCGGACTCGCGGACCTGCCGCCGAGCACCGTGGTGGCGCACCCGCTGCTCGGCAGCGTCACGGTCGGGGCGCTCGGCGAGGTGGCGCTGATGGAGGCGACCGTCCACCTGCTGGACCTGGTCGCGGCCGTCGGCGGCCCTGCCCCGGCCGAGGGGGCGCTGCGGTTCACCCGCGGGCTGCTGGCCGAGGTCGCCGACCCGGTGGCCTTCATCGAGGCGGCGGCGGGCCGCGCTTCGGAGCCGGTGCTGCCCGTCATCCGCTGAGCCGGTGCTGCCCGTCATCCGCCGAGCCGGTCGACCACTGACCCGGAGGGTCCCGTTCCCGCTGGTCAGTCGTATGCTGGGGGCTCGGAGAACGCGTCACTCGGGGGGATGTCGATGGACCGGTTGTGGGACCTCTGGTGGCTGCTGCCGATGGTGATCTACGGCGGCTCGGATTTCGCCCGCAGGGCGCTGAAGAACCGCCACCAGCGCAAGCTGGAGGTGCTGGAGGCGAAGGAGCGGCAGCGGGTCGCCCTGGAGGCGGCCGGCCGCCCGCCGGAGCCGGTCTGCGGCTGCACCCACCACCTGGCCAAGCACGACAAGCAGGGCCGCTGCCACGAGGTGGTCGAGGCGCCCACCGGCTGGGACGCCGACCGGCGCCCGGTGAGCTACGAGCCGCGGCAGTGCAACTGCCAGCAGTACGTGGGGCCGGAGCCGCTGGGCACGGTGTTCGCGCCGGAGCTCACCGACCGCTGAGCCCGGCGTCGTCCGGCCCGCCGCCCTGGCAGGGCCGCCCTGGTAGGCCCGCCCTGGCAGGGCCCGCTGCTCCCCGCGCCGTCGGTCCGGTGCGGGGAGCAGCGGTGTTCCCGGTCAGCCCAGGGCGAGAGCGCTCAGCCGGTCGGCGGCGCCGTTGAAGAGGTCCTGGTCACCGGGGAAGGTGCCGGAGTCGGCGTACTGCCAGAAGGTCTGGTAGCCCCAGCCGTTCGGCAGGGTGCCGGCGGTGGAGGAGTAGCGGGCGATCCAGAGCGGGTTGGTGGCGCCGAAGCCGCCGTAGTTGCCGGTGCAACTCGCCCACCAGTTGGTCGTGGTGTAGAGGGTGGGGTAGCGCCCGGTGCGGTTGCGGACGGTGGTGGAGAAGTCCCGGATCCAGCTGACCATGGCGCTCTGGCCGAGGCCGTAGCAGCTGGCACCGTACGGGTTGTACTCGATGTCGAGGGCGGGCGGCAGGGTCGCGCCGTCGGCGGACCAGCCGCCGCCGTGGTCGACGAACCAGTTGGCCTGGGCGGAGCCGGAGGAGTTGTTCGGCAGCGCGAAGTGGTAGGCGCCGCGGATCAGTCCGGCGTTGTACGAGCCGTTGTACTGCTGGGCGAAGTACGGGTTGGTGTAGCTGGTGCCCTCGGTGGCCTTGACGTAGGCGAACTGGGCGCCGTTGGCCGCCGCCGTGGACCAGTCGACGTTGCCCTGGTAGCTGGCGACGTCCAGCCCGGGGGTCTGGGTGGCGGCGAGGGCGGGCAGCGGCGACGCACCGGTGCGGCCCTCGTGGGCGGCGACGGTGGAGCCGGCGAAGTCGCGGTCGGGGTGGAAGGCCGGGCGGGCCTCGGGGGTGGGGGTGAGGGCGGGGCCGGTGGGGGCGAGAGGGGCGGGGTCGGCCGCGTAGGCGGGCGCGGTGACGCCGGTGACCAGGGCGGTCGCGGCGGCGAGTGCGGCCAGTACGGGGAGCCGACGGCGGGTCGTGGGTCTTCTGCTGGTACCGGTGGGGCGGGCGGAGCGGGAAGAGCGGGGCATGGACACTCCTCTGGTTCCGGTGTCTGGTTCCGGTGCGAATGGCCCAACGGGCTTGGTGCGGCCGGTGGTTGGACCGACCGGGGAGCAGGTTAGCCATGTACCCGCCAGCTGCGCCAGGTGCCTGCGTCCGGGGCAGGGGGGCGATGTGGCACGATGCATAAAAGTCGACATTCACCAGAACGCCGACCGTCACGAGAACGAGGTAGCGCCATGCCCGAGACCGCCGCCAGGACCGCCGGTGAACTGACCTTCCGTCCCGCGACCCCCGCCGACGTCCCGGCGCTGGTCGAGCTGGTCGAGTCCGCCTACCGGGGTGAGGCCAGCAAGGCCGGCTGGACCACCGAGGCGGACCTGCTGGGCGGGCAGCGCACCGACGCCGAGGGGGTGGCGGAGGCCGTCGGCCACGCCGAGGGACTGGTGCTGCTGGCCGAGCGCGACGGTGAGCTGCTGGCCTGCTGCCAGTTGGAACGGCGGGGCGAGCGGGCCTACTTCGGCATGTTCTCGGTGCGCCCGGGCCTCCAGGGCGGCGGGATCGGGCGGCTGGTGCTGGCCGAGGCGGAGCGGCTGGCCGGCGAGGAGTGGGGGGTCGGCACGATGGAGATGACCGTCATCGAGCAGCGCGCGGAGCTGATCGCCTGGTACGAGCGCCGCGGCTTCCGCCGTACCGGCGTGTACAGCCCGTTCCCGTACGGCGACGAGCGCTTCGGCGTCCCGCGCCGTCCGGACCTCCGGTTCGAGCAGCTGATCAAGGAGCTGTAGGGGCGGGTTCGACGGGGCTCGGCGAAGGGCGATTTGTTGATCGTTTGATGGTCTGTCGTCCTACTGATGCAACGTCAAGTCGCTGAGCTGGGGCGATGCGGAGATGTCATACCTCGTTCATGATTGGTCCAGACCAATGTGAGAGGCTGAGGACGTACGGCGAAGTTCCGTCCGATGCCCAGGGGGGCCATTTCCGCATGCCCGTACTCCATGGCACCGCCATGTCCGCACCCGAGACCGGTCCGCGCCGGACGCCCGCGGACCCCGACCTCCGACTCCCCAGCCCGCCCGACGACCAGGAGCTCTACTGGTACTTCGGCCCGCAGCGCCGCTGGGTGCTGCTCTGCGCCACCCTCTCCTACGCGGGAGCCACCGCCACCCTCGGCCTGTTCGCCCTCAGCAAGCCGCTGCTCTGGCCGTTCCTGGTGCTCACCGTGCTCAACGCCGCCACCTGGCTGCTCTCGCTCACCGACGGCCAGCGGGCCCGCCGCTTCACCCGCGACTCGCACGACCTGCTGCTGCGCGCCTGGAGCCCCGCCCGCCACCCGAGCGTGGACCTGCTGCTGCCCACCGCTGGCGAACCGCTCGCCGTCCTCGACAACGCCTACCGGCACACCGCCGCCGTCCAGTGGCCCGGTGAACTGACCGTGCTGGTCCTCGACGACGCCGACCGCCCCGAGGTGCGCGAACTCGCCCGCTCCTACGGCTTCCAGTACCGCGCCCGCCCCGACCGCGGCCGCTTCAAGAAGGCCGGCAACCTCAACCACGGCCTGGCCGAGGGCACCGGCGAGGTCATCGCCGTCCTCGACGCCGACTTCTGCCCCCGCCCCGACTTCCTGCACCACCTGGTGCCCTACCTCGACAACCCCGAGGTCGGCATCGTGCAGAGCCCGCAGTGCTTCGACACGGACGCCGACATGTCCTGGCTCGAACGCGCCGCCGGAGCGACCCAGGAGATCTTCTACCGCTGGATCCAGCCCTCCCGGGACGCCCAGGACGGCACCGTCTGCTGCGGCACCAACGCGCTCTACCGACGCGCCGCCCTGCAACGGATCGGCGGCTTCGCCGAGATCGACCACAGCGAGGACCTCTACACCGGCCTCGCCCTCGCCCGGGCCGGCTGGAGCACCCGGTACGTCCCCGCGCTGGTCGCCAAGGGCATGTCGCCCACCGGCCTGCCCGCCTTCATCAGCCAGCAGTACCGCTGGTGCCTCGGCTCGCTCGCCCTCGTCCGCGACCCGGACTTCCGCAGTGGCCCGCTCCCCCGCTCGGCCCGGCTGTGCTTCTGGAACGGCATCCTCGGCTACGTCACCAGCGCGGTGAACGTGTTCGCCGTGCCGCTGCCCGCGCTGATCATGCTGTTCTTCGCCCCCGAGGAGATCCAGCCCTGGCAGGTCCTGCCCTTCCTGCCGCCGATCTGGGTCGCCCTGGTGCTGCTGCCCGCGATGTCCCGCACCCGCTGGCGCTTCGAGGTCACCCGGGTCCAACTCCTGGGCGGGCTCTGCCACGTGATCGCCATCGCGCACGCGCTGCGCCGCCGCTCCGCCGACTGGGTGCCCACCGGCGCCGTCTCCGGCGGAACCGCCCTGGCCCGCAGTGTCGCCCGACTCGGCGTCGGCTGGCTCGGCCTCGTCATCCTCGCGGGCGCGGCCGGCCTGGTGCGCGCCGGGCTGGAGTACGGCTGGCGGCCCTTCTGGGCGCTCGCCGCGCTGCTCGGGCTCACCGCGTACACCATGATCCCGCTGATCAGGTCGCTGTGGCCGCTGCTCGGCACGGGCCGGGCCGCGCGGGCCGCGGACGGCGGCAAGGGCGCCGCCGTCGGAGAGGTCGCCGCACCGGCGCGGCGCCGCACCGGACTCGGACCCGACCTCGGCTTCGGCCGGGCGGAAGCCGTCGCCGTCACCGCCGTGCTGCTGCTCTGCGGGGTGCTCGCCTCCGGCTGGGCCGACCCGCTGATCTTCTGACCGCTCGGTTCCTGCGCCCGGGTCCTGCGCCCGGTTCCCTCCGCCTGGTCCCTCTGCTCTTCCCCGCTCTTCCCCGTTGCGTTTCCTTGCGCGTCGCCCCACCGGCGCGGACCCCCGCCGCCCGGCCGCCCCATCGGCCCGGCGGGCCCGACCACCGCTGCCAGCCCAGCAAGGAGCACCGCCGTGTCAACGGCCGTACTACCACCGACGTCGTCCGCGTCCTCGGACGAACTGCTGCCCGGAGTCGTCCGGGTGGACCGGCAGGCCGCTGCCGCCGGAACCACCTCCACCTCCGCCTCTCCGTCCGACTCCGATTCCGCCTCCGGCACCGGCACCGGCACCGGCACCGCCTCCGGCACCGTCGCGTCGACGGGTGAGCCCCGCCGCCGTGCCGCCTTCCGTCCCGACATCGAGGGACTGCGCGGCATCGCCGTGCTCTCCGTCCTGGCCTACCACGCGGCCGTCCCCGGCCCGACGGGCGGCTTCGTCGGCGTCGACGTCTTCTTCGTCATCTCCGGCTTCCTGATCACCGGTCTGCTCACCGGCCGCCCGATCGGCCTGTGGGACTTCGCCGCCCGCCGCGCCCGCCGCATCCTGCCCGCCGCCGCCACCGTCCTGGTCGCGACCGCCGCCGCCGGCGGCGCGCTGCTCGACCCGCTGCGCGGCACCGACCTCGCCCACGACCTGATCGCCTCCGCCGGCCAGTTCGCCAACTGGCGCTTCGTCGGCCAGCAGACCGACTACCTCGCCGCCGAACACGACCCCAGCCCGCTCCAGCACTTCTGGTCCCTCGGCGTGGAGAACCAGTTCTACCTGCTCTGGGGCGTCCTGCTGCTCGGCCTCGCCCGCTACCTGCACGGGCGCCGCCGGACCCTGGCGATCACCCTCGCCACCCTGGCCGTCGGCGGGGCCTCGCTGGCGCTCTGCCTGCGCTGGACGGCGACCTCGGCGCCGCTCGCCTACTTCTCCACCGGCAGCCGGCTCTGGGAGTTCGCCGCCGGGGCCTGCGCCGCCCTGCTGGGCAGCGCCCTCGCCGCCCGTACCGCGGGCCGTACCGCCGGTCGTGACCTCGTCCCCGCCCCCGTCGGTGGGCGCGGCTCCGGGCGGGCGGTGACCCGGGTGCTGCGGCTGGTCGGCTGGGCCGGCCTGGCGGCCGTGCTCGCTTCGGTCTTCCTGTACGACCGCACCACCCCCTTCCCCGGCGCGGCCGCCCTGCTGCCCGTCCTCGGCACCGCGGCCCTGCTGCTCGCCGCCCCCGCCGACCGGATCGTCGGCGGCGTCCTCGCCAGCCGCCCGCTGCGGGCCGCCGGACGCCTCTCGTACGCCTGGTACCTGTGGCACTGGCCGGTGCTGACCATCGCCCAGGCCCGGTACGGCCAGCTGACCTGGCCGGTGCTGCTCGCCCTGACCGCCGCCAGCGCGCTGCCCGCCTGGCTCACCCTGCGGCTCGTCGAACAGCCCCTGCGGTACGGCAGCACCCCGGCGCCCCGGCGCGGCCTCGCCGTCGGCGCCAGCGCGCTCGTCATCCCGCTGATCGCCGCGCTCACCCTCGGCGGCGGCACCGTCCGCGCGCTCGGCGGCACCGCGGACACCGCGACCGTCGCCCCCGCCGGAGCCGTGGACGGGCCCGCCCTGCTCGCCCCCGGCGCCCGGGTGCTCGGCCTCACCCCCTCGCTCGCCCGCGCCCGGGAGGACTTCCCGCCCGGCAAGGGCTGCGAGATCCCGCTCAACGCCGACAGCAGCCCCCGCTGCCTCTTCGGCAACCAGGACAGCCCCGACCGGATCGTGCTGCTCGGCGACTCGCACGCCGGGCAGTGGATCTCCGCCGGGCTCGCCCTCGCCGAGCAGCGGCACTGGGCCCTGGAGGTGCTGGTCAAGCCCGGCTGCCCGCTGGCCACCCTGACCGTGCGCAACAACGTCCTCGGCCGCACCTTCGACGAGTGCGACCGCTGGCGCGAGAACACCCTCACCCGGCTCACCTCCGGGCCCAAGCCCCGGCTGGTCCTGATGGCCGGCCTCAACCGCTACGGCAGCCAGGAGGAACGCACCGAGGGCTGGACCCGCACCCTCGACCGCCTCACCGCGCTCGGCGCCCCGCTCGCCTACCTGGGCGACACCCCGATGCCGGGCAAGGACATCCCCACCTGCCTGGCCGCCTCCGACGGCCGCTCCGACGCCTGCTTCTTCCCGCGCGACACCGCCTTCGAGCCCGACCCGATGCTCGACGGCGGCCTCGCGGCCCGGTACGGCGTGCGCACCCTCGACCTCGGGCCGCTGCTCTGCCCGGGCAGCGGGGCGAGCTGCCCGGCCGTGCTGGAGGGCGTGGTGCTCTACCGGGACACCGGGCACATCACGGACACCCTCGCCCGGGTGCTGGCGCCGCGGATCGACAAGGGGGTGCTGGGCGCGCCGTGAGGGTGGGGCGGGGGGAGGTGCACTGCCCGCCCTGCCCTGCGGGCTCAGGCCAGCACTGCCCCGCGGGCTCAGGTCAGCACCGGCTCGCGGGGCAGCTCCCCCAGGCGGGAGTCCGCCCCGACGATCCGGAACACCCCCGGCCCCACCTCCTCGGAGCGGCTGCGGATGTCCATGTAGAGGTGGGCGGGCCACTCCGTCCGCAGCGACCAGCTGACGCCGATCAGATCGGCGCCGTCCAGCCGGGCGCCGGTCAGGTCCGCGTCGGTCAGATCGGCGTGGGCCAGGCCGGCGCCCGTGAAGTCCCCGTCGACCAGGACGGCGGCCGCGAGGCAGGCGTGCTCCAGGGTCGCGCGGGACAGGTCGGCGCCGGTGAGGTCCGCCGAGGTGATGTACGCCTGGCTCAGGTCGGCCCTGGCCAGGGCGCCGCCGCGAAGCGTCGCCCCGGCCAGCACCGCCCCGCACAGCTGGGCCCGGCGCAGGTCCGCCCCGTCCATGGCGGCGCCGGTGAGCAGGGCGTAGCGCAGGTCGGACTCCGGCAGCCGGGTGTCGCGGAGCCGGGCGCCCGCCAGGTGGGCGTTGAAGAGCTGGGCCCGCACCAGGTTGGCGCCGGACAGGTCGGCGGCGTACAGGTTCGCGTCGTCCAGCGTCGCGTCCGACAGGTCGGCGCGCCACAGTTCGGCCTGGCAGAGGTTGATGTCGGTCATGATCGCCGAGCTCAGGTCCACGTCGTGGAGCCGCGCGCCGGCCAGGCTCGCGCCCGTCAGGTCCGCCGCCCGCAGGTCGGCCCCGGACAGGTCGGCGCCGGCCAGCTCGGCGTTGTGGAGCACCGCGCCCGGGCCGGGCACCCGGAGCGGCTCGAAGGCCAGGGCGGCCCGCAGCCAGGTCCGGAAGCCCTCGCTCGGCGGCTCCTGGGCCCGGCCGGCCGCCGACCCCCGTCCGTCCCGTACGGAATCACCGGCCACGACGCCTCCTCCGCTGGTCGGCCCCGTCGGCGGGGCCGTACCTGCCGTCCAGTCTGCCGTTCACGCTGTCGTTCACCCTGCCGTCCACCCGGGGCACGATCGGGGTCCGGAACGGTCCGGGCCGGGGCCCGGACCTCGGCTCGGAGCCTGGCCCGGAACGCGGCCCGGAGCCTGGCCCGGACCTCGGCTCGGCCCCCCGTGGTGGCGAGGGGAGGTCCGCGCGCGACGGGCCGCGCGCGAACATCTGCTGCAGGATCTGCGGCGCCGCGATGCCGATCGCCAACGCCCCCACCGGGCCCGCCACCTGGTTCGAGGCGGTGGACGCCGCCGTCACGATCACCCCGACGCTCAGCCGGATCGCCACCGCCACCACGTACGGAGCCAGCTTCATCTGCCCCCGGTACGTCCACGGGAAGCCGCCCACGGAGTTGATCCGCTCGTGGAGGGTCCACGCCTCGATGGCAGCCGCACCACCGAGCCCCCACAGGCATGCAGCCAGCATCTGCATCCGAGCAACTCCTCGCACCCACCGCACCGTTGATTCCCGACGGCCCTCTCGCCGACCATGCTGGTGCACCGGGCCGTGCACTGCCGGGCCCGCCACCCCGCAGGGCACCGATCCTCGGGAACTACCGGCGTTCCGGGGGCGGGCGCGGGCCTGCCGTGGTAATGCGCTCGTGCGGGTGCGGGTGCGGGTGCGGGTGCGGGTGCGGGTGCGGGTGCGGGTGCGGGTGTGGGTGGGTGCGTGGGGACGTGAGGGTGGACGTGAGGGTGGGTGGACGTGCGGGCGTCGGGTTCCGGTCAGCCGTAGACGCCGCGGCAGAGCCGGGCCTGCTCGGAACCGGCCGGCCAGCGGCCCATCCGCTCCGCCTGGTCGCAGATCGTCCCCTGACCGAGCGAGGGCAGCCCCGGCGCCCCCGGGCCCGCGTTCGGTGCCGGGCGGCCGGACGGGCTCGGCCGCGGGCTGCGACCCCCCTTGGAGTGCGGCGAGGCCGAGGCGTGCGGGGCTCCGCTCCGGTCCGCCCCGCTGCCCGGAGCTGCCGCCGCCGTGGCCGTGGCCGGGTCACCGCCCGGCAGGGCCGGGGCGCCCCCCGGCGCGGGGGAGGGGCCGGGGGACGGTGAGGGCGTGCCGGCCGGCGGAGCGAGCGGCAACAGGCCGGACGGCGTGGCCGACGGCGAGGCCTCCGGCAGGGCCACCACCCGGACGTCGTCACCCGACCCCGGACCGCACATCACCAGCAACGCGGCCAGCACCACCAGCGTCCCGCCGGCCGCCACCACCCGGGCCCTCCGCGACCGGTGCAACGGCGGAGGCGTGCCGCCGGGCGGCGGACCCGCCTGCGGGGGCCCGGCCTGCGGGGGCCCGGCCTGCGAGGGGCCCGCCGACGAGGGCTGCGCCCGGAACGGCTCCGCCTGCGACGGGATCGGGAGGGGGACGGGAGGTGGCTGCCAGGCGTTCGACGGCCACTGCCACTGTCCTCCGGTGGGCTGCCCAGTCATGTGCTCGTCCTTCCAGCGCCGCCCCCGCCGTACCTTTCCGTGCTCAACGAGCGCGCCGACCACGGGACATGACCCGGAAGAGGGGTCTGGACGGGCGCTGATTGCCGCCGACCCACATGCTGGGGGTCATGGAGACCAACAGCACGTCCGCACACCTGGTCGAGGTGGCCGAGTTCCGGGCCGACAGCCGCTACCGCCTCGTCCACCTCGAAGGCCGCGGCTGGGAACCCCTCACCCCCGAGGAGTTCGAACCCCGCATCCACCAGCTCTTCCCCGACCTCGACCCGCACGACCCCGTCAAGGTGCACTGGGCCGACCACCCCTGGGAATGGCCGAGTTGGCACCCCGGCGAAGCCTGAGCCACTGATCGCCCGGCCGTCGGGTTCGCTACGCTTTCCGGGTGAGCGTGGATCACTTCTGGCGCCGCCTGCCAGGCCAGGCCGTGGACGCCTGTTCGCCCGAGGAACTCGGCGAACTCGTGCCCCGGAGCCGCGACGTCCGGTACGACCGGCTGGTCGCCGCCGGACTCGCCCTCGGCGTACGGCGGACCGCCGTCCTGATGGAACTCGCCCTCACCGAGAACGGCCTCCACCCCGACCCGGCCGCCCGGCTCCCCGTCTACGGCGGCACCCGCCGTGACACCGGGGCCGGGATGCCGGTGCTGCGGCCCGACCAGGTCGCCGCCGCCTTCACCTTCCTGCGCGACTCGGCACTCGGCGAACTCGTCCGCCAGCAGGACACGGTGCTCGCCCGGCGGGTCGCCCAGCTCGAATCCGAACCGCCCTGGTCCGAGTCCTGGGCCGCCCGCGTCGTCAACGACCTGCGCGACCTGCGGGACTTCTTCGCCGGCGCGGCCGCCGCGGGGGACGCCGTCGTCGTCCGGGAATCCGAATGAGGAGCCGAATGCGATCCGCCGAATCGATGCACCCCGCTGAATCGATGCGCCCTGCCGAACCGATACGCCCCGCCGAACCGATACGCCCCGCCGACTCGGAGCGCCCGCCGGGGACGGTCGGCTACGGCGAGGCAGCGGAACAACTCGCCGTCCAGTACGAGAGCGTGGACTTCGCCGAGGTCCACCGCTCCCTGCTGCACCTCTACCCGGCCGCGCCCGCCGCCGTCCTCGACATCGGCGCCGGCACCGGCCGTGACGCGGCCGCCCTCGCCGCCCTCGGCCACCGGGTCACCGCCGTCGAACCGACCCCCGAACTACGCGCCGTCGGTGCCCGCCTGCACCCCCGCGCGGGCATCCGCTGGATCGCCGACGCCCTGCCCGACCTGCCCGAGCTGACCGCCCGGGGCGAGCAGTACGACCTCGTCCTGATCACCGCCGTGTGGATGCACCTCACCCCCGCCGAACGCCCGCCCGCCCTGCAGGCCGTGGCCCGCCTCCTCGCCCCCGGCGCCCGCCTCGCCCTCACCCTGCGCCACGGCCCCGTCCCGCCCGGCCGCCGCATGTTCGACCTCCCGCCCGACCACACCACCGCCCAGGCGGAAGCCCACGGCCTCCACCTCCTCCACCAGGGCGAGCGGTCCGACCTGCACGCCCGTACGGACGTGACCTGGACCGAACTGGTCTTCCAGCGCGGCCACCGGCCCCCGCCCCCGCCGCTCTGACAGCGGCCCCGCCGCCGCTTTGACACCGGCCCCCGGGAGCGCGACGATCCGGACATGAGCCCTGCTCCCGCGGCCGCGAGCCTCGCTCTCGCGCACCACACGGGCCTGATCCTCGCCGAGGTCGCCGGCCTGCTCCTGGTGTTCGGCGGGATCTGGCTGGTCGCGGCGCAGATCCCCCGCTTCCGGCACCCGGTCGCCCGGACGGTCGTCGCCGGGACGGCCTTCACCGCGGCCGGAGTGCTGCTGATCATCGCCGTCCGCTGGGGGCACTTCGGCTAGGGCCGCTCTGCCGGGGTCGTCGGCCGGGTCCGTCGGCCGGGCCTGCCTGCTACGGGCCTGCTTGCCGGGACCGGGCCCCGGGGCAAACCCGGTGACACGCGCGTGGCGTGCGGCGAGACTGGCGACGTACGCGAACCGGCAGGGGGAAGGGCAGCACGTGGCACTGGTGAAGAAGGGGTCCCGTCGCATCGTCGTCGACGGCGTCGAGTACCGCTGGCGGATGAGCAGGAAGCACTGGTGCTGCGACTACGACGCCGGCACCCTCGGCTACGTGGTGGAGGACGCGGCCCGACCCGGTACGACCCTCGTCGTGGAGACCGGACGGCCGGAGACGTCCGTACCCCGGCTGGTGCCCGCCGAGGTCGTCCTGCCGGCCGAGGTCGCCGCCGGGATCCGGGCCGCCCGGTCGCAGGGCTGGACGCCCACCGCCGCCGGCTCGCCGTTCCAGCTGCGCCACTCCGCGGTCCGCCACGACCCGCACGAACCTTACGTACCGCGAGAAGCAGCCGAGCACCGAGAGCGATGACCATGACGAACCACCCGGCCGGGGACCAGGCCGCCGCCCACCGCGCCGTCGAGAACCTGATCGCCCGCTACGCCGAACTGGTCGACGACGGGGACTTCACGGGGCTCGGGGAGCTCCTCGCCGACGCCGTCTTCACGGGCAGCGGCGAGCCCCTGCGCGGGCGCGCGGAGATCGAGCGGATGTTCCGCGAAACGGTGATCCGCTACGAGGACGGCACCCCGCGCACCCAGCACGTCACCACCAACCTCGCCGTCGACGTCGACCCGGCGGCGGGCACGGCGACGGCACGCTCCTACGTCACCGTCCTCCAGGCCCTCCCCGGACTTCCGCTCCAGCCCATCGCCGCCGGCCGCTACCACGACCGCTTCGAACACCGCGACGGCGCTTGGCGGTTCGCGGCACGCCGGGTCCGGATCACCCTGGTCGGGGACGTCAGCCGCCATCTGCGACCGGCGGCCGACCAGGGGTAGCCGCCACACCCCTACCTGCTACGCCCCCACCTGCCACGTCCTCACTCGCTACGTCCTCACCCGCTACGCCCCGGCCTGCTGGTAGAGCGTCACCAGGAGGCCGTGCACCGGCTCGCCCTCCGGGTCCTCCTCGGCTTCGTCGACCAGCGCGGCCAGCGCCTCGGCCAGCTTCGCCGCCTTGGCGGGGCTGAGTCGTAGGTGGCGCAGCGTCATGAGGTGGTCGACGGGTGAGCGGTCCAGCTCCTGGGCGACGGCCCCGAACAGCGCGGCCGTGCCCTCGGCCCGGGGCTCGGCGACGAGGAGGCGTTCGGCGGTCCGCCGGTAGTACTTCTCGGTGCCGCCGCGCACCCGTCGCGTTCCCGCGTCCTGGACCAGCCCCGCCTCGCCCAGCACCCGGAGGTGGTGGGCGACGCTGCCCTTGTTCGCCCCCAGCTGCGCGGCGAGCCGGCTGATCGTCGACGGCCGGGTGCTCAGGGCGAACAGCAGGCGCTGGCGCATGGGGTGGGCGAGTGCGGAGTGCTGGAGCGGCGTGGTGATCCGCTGCACGTCCTCGCTGTCGCCTTCGTCTTCATCCGGTTGGTGGCTCACCCGATCAAGCGTTAAGTACGGTTGACGCTTTGGCAAGCCGCTGGTCTACTCCCTCCCATGACCTCCACACCTTCCACCCCGTCACTGCCCGTGCCGCAGGACGCGCCGCTGCCCGCGCCGCTGCCCGTGCCGCTGGACGTCGTCGCCGTCGTCGAGTCGATCGCCGACCTGGTCGGCGAGAACTACGTCTTCCCGGACGCCGCCGAGCAGTTGGCGGACCTGCTGCGCCGCCGCAACGCCGATGGCCGCTACCGGTCCCTGGACGTCGAGGAGTTGGCCGACGCGGTCACCGCCGACCTGCGGTCCGTCAACGGCGACCTGCACCTGGCCCTCAAGTACCACGCCGTGCCGGTGCCGCCGGAGCGCGGCGCGGCCGTACTCGCCGCGATGCGGCGGGACTTCGACGCCTCTCTGGGCGGCGTGCCACGGGTGGAACTCCTCGACGGCGGCGTCGCCGTCCTGGAGATCGGGCCCAAGATGTTCCCGCTGGACTGGGCGGCCCAGCCGCTGGCCGCGGCGCTCTCGCTGGTGGCCCCCGCCCGCGCCCTCGTCCTGGACCTGCGCCGCAACACCGGCGGCGATCCGGACACGGTCGCCTTCGTCTGCGGCTACCTGCTCGACCGCCGCACGCACCTCAACACCCTGCTCTCGCGGCAGGGCGCGGTGGCCGAGCAGTCCTGGACGCCCCCGTTCGTGCCCGGCGCCCGCTTCGGCGGCAGCAAGCCGCTGTACGTGCTCACGAGCGGGAACACCTTCTCGGCGGGTGAGGAACTCGCCTACGACCTGCAGCAGCTGGGACGCGCCGAGACCGTCGGGGAGGCCACCCGGGGCGGCGCGCACCCGCGCGAGGGCTGGACGGTGCACCCCCACCTGGAGCTCAGCGTGCCCGTCGCCCGCGCCCTCAACCCGGTCTCGGGCACCAACTGGGAGGGCACCGGCGTCCGGCCCGACGTCCCGTGCGACCCCTCGACGGCGCTGGACCGCGCGCTGGCCCTGGCCGTGGCGCGCCTCGCGTAGGGCATCAGAGCCTCAACGGCTCGAAGGTGCCGTCCCGGAAGGTGAGGACGGCCGGCTCGGCACCGAACTCCTCGCGCAGGTCACCGCCGCAGCCGGGCTCCTCGACGTGCGGCGCGACCAGGTCCAGAACGGTGTGGACGCCGCGCATCATGCCGTCGAGCCAGAGGGCGCGGAGGATGTGTTGGCCTTTCGCAGGCGACAAGGCTCAAGGCCGCGATCCTTCCTGCCCGAATGGCCGTTCCCGTGCTGGTCATCATCGAAAGCGCACGCCGGCTCAGCCTCTCCGCCGCGTTCTCGCCCCCGGTCAGCAGAGCCACCTGGACGGCAACCCTGGCCGTCTCGATCGCCGCAGCGGCGGTCATCCTGACGATCGCTTCGGTGCGCCGCTGGAGAACGCGCAGCGACAGGAATGCGATGGTCTGAGGCTGCCCCGTTCAAGCAGGTGAGGGGGCGTCGACGGTCACGGTACGGTCCCCAGGTGGAGCTCTTGAACCCGGCCTGCCCGTTGCACGGACCCGGCATCGACCCCTCGTCCTTGGTCGGTATCCGGCTCGTCGGGGTGTTGGCGTCGTGGCACATCTACGACGGGCACCCTGGCGACGGCCCGGTCGAGGTGTGGCTGATCGACGATCGAAACGGGTCCACCAACATTGCCAGCGGCACGGACTGGTGCCTCATGGTCGAGTCCTCCGGGCCTGAGGATGGGTTCGACATGGGCGACTGGGGTCGGATCGACGTACTGCCCGTAGGTGACGAGACCCCGTTCGCGGCCCACCTCGGCGAGGCTGTGCTCGAAGTCCGGCAGGAGTGGGAGCCGGCAACAGGGCGTGTGGCGCTTGAGCTGGACTTCCCATCGGGCAGTGTCCGCTGCGAGAGCTGGAGCGGTGACCTCCGTCTCCTGGCCGTCGACAGACCCGCGGACCCGACCACACCCCCAATGCCATGATCTCGGGATGGCTGGTGTGATCACGGAGTCGGAGCCGTCCTGGACAGGCCCGTTCACGGGGCTGGGCCCGCGCGACTTCCAGAAGCTGGTCACGGTACTCCGCCGTGAGGGGGCCGACACGGTGCGCCGGGGGCCGTCCGTGGGGCCTGCCGTTGGAGGACCGAGTCCTGCTGGTCGCTGCCTACTGGCGCACGAATCCGACGCTGCGGCAGCTCGCGCCACTGCCCGCGTCAAGCACGTCCTCGCTCGGATGAAGGCTGGAAGATCCTGCGCGATTTGCCGGCTCAAGGGCGACGGCGTCCACCACGCCACGCTCGGTATCGCCCGCCTGCACAACCTCCTCCAAGCCGCACAGCCGAGTACGACCAGCGGTCGACTGCCCCGGCCCGGAACCACTCAAAGATCAATTACGGGACGCGCCCTGAGCTTGTTCTCTAGCCTTCAGGGCTCGTTCCTGCTGTGAGCGCACGTCAAGTGTCGGATGATGCACCGTATGAGCGAACCGTTGACCAGGGGCAGATTGTGGGGGACGGCGGACCGTAGCGGCGGACTGCTGGACGCTGTTCTCGGCGGCGTCCGCCGCCTTCTGCCCGGCCTCACGGTCGAGCGGCTGCAGGTGTCCCATCCCGGCGACGACGACAACGTGTACTTCCTCAGCATCGACTCCAGTTGCGTCCAGGTCGATTCGGGGCCGCACGGCCAGGCACCGTTCATCGTCGAAGGCGCCACCCGCACGGAGACGTCCGACCCGGCAGAAGCCCTGGCGGCCGTCTGCGCGGAGTTCGGACTTCGCGAGGACTCGTAGCAAGGCCCTGGCGGCGGAGGAGGTCCGCGGGATTTCGCTGTTCACCGGACAGTGGCACGGGTCCTGGCGTGATCATGGGCGTTGCGAAGCAGCCATGATCACTGACCAAGGCCGTGAGGATGAGTCTGCTGGACGATGCCGACCGCGTCGAGTCCCTGTCCGGGTTGTCTTGTTTCCGGGCCGACTTCTACGACTGCCTGACCGCCCGGGCGGATGCCCTGTTCGAGCTCACCAACGCGCTGCAGTGCTCCGATAGAGCGGTGAAGTCGCTGGTTGACCTGGCGCTGACCGTTGAGCATCGGCGGGAAGACCGTCAAATGCGACCTCGCCATTGCCGAACACCAAGATCGAAGAGGCTAAAGAACAAGCTAAGGGGTCTCGCCTCGCTTCGACGTCCCCAGGGGAAGGTCATTGATCGGCGGGGCATCGACCCGCATGTCGGCTGACAGTACGAAGGTGCCGATGCCCTGCTCGATCCGGCGCGCTGCGGGCGGCTGCTCGCCGTCGCGACGCTCTGGACAGGCAGAACGTCGAAGTCCTGCGGGAGTGCTCGGAAACGTCGGAGGTGTCGTGGGCGAGGTGGTCGGTTCGCTGGTGGCGGGGTGGATGTGGGGGTGCACAGGAAGTCGGGTGGGTCGACTTCCTGTGTCGGGCGGGGGTGGCTGCTGACCTTGAACCCGTGATGTCGGCCAGCCGTCGGAGGTCAGGCCCGAGGCGATGCGGCCCACGGGTGGGTTGGCCGGGCGCGGTAGCGGGCCCGGGTGGCGCGGCGCTCCCCGGCCTCGGCGAGGACTGCGGCCCGGGCTTCCGCTCCGGTGTCGAACGGCGCCGGGTAGAAGCGGTTGCAGGCACGGCGGTGCCGCTCCCAGTCGTCCCTCCAGAACTCCACCGTCCAGCCCGGCCACAACTCCGGCACCCGGTAGGCCTCTGGGGTGGAGCAGAGGGACCACCAGCCCAAGCGGCGGCGCTCCGGGTCGAGGTGGATACCGGAATTGACATGCAGACGGCAGGCTCCGTGCTTCGGGGCATCTGCCAGTCGGTCGAGCAGTGACACTCCCTCACGGACGGGGTGGTCGAAGGCCTCGGAGGCGACGTGGCAGCCACCGGAGCCAACGGTGACCACCACACCGCCCGGGTCGGGCCAGTCCAGATCCTCCGCCTCGGGAGCGAGGAACGGGGCCAGGGTCAGGTCCGAATCGCGGGACCGGACGTACTCCGGGTCCAGCCCGACGTACGCGCGCAGTTCGGTCGCGCCGTCGTACAGCCAACGGACCTCCCAGCCCGGCCACGCCACTCGGATCAGCTCGAACATGGCCGCGCGGTGACGGAGCTCAGTGCTCGGACCCTCCCAGGCGAAGAACAGGAGCACCTTCCGGCCGAGGTCGAGCAGCACCCCACCCTGGGCGACGGTGTCGTCCAACCACCAGTCGTCCTGGCGGAGCTCGGGAAGCATGGCGAGTACCGCGGCCGGCCCGTCCAACAGGTCGAGGTCGATTCCGACCGCCCACCCGGTCCGGTACAGCTCATGTGTGCCGTTCTCGCGGACCACGATGACGTTGGCTCTGTCTCCCATGGGGTTCAGAATGACCGGGCCGGGAGCTACCGGCCATCCCTTTTCCGCTCGTCAGTCAGACGTGATCAGGCCGGTGCCGGTCGGGCAGCTGTCGACCAGGTCCGGACGGTACCGGATCTGCTGGAACCGGTGCTTCACGGCTCTGGCGCTCTGGCGCTCTGGTCAAGGTCGGGGGCGGCGAGGTTGCCGATGTCGCGTTTGACCAGCGACCGGACGCTCTCCTGAGAGTTGAGGTCCGGCGCGTAGGTGGGTGGCTGGACAACGCTGAGCCAGTCTGCGTTCGCGGCGATGAACTCCCGCAGCGGCTCGGTCAGGTGGACGCGGACGTTGTCCCGGACCAGCCCGATCGGGCCGCCGAGCTGGCTGCGGGCGCGGACGATCAGATCCCGGAAGTCGCGCCGGCCGAAGCCCTTCGGCTCGTCCTTGCGGCCCTGGTCCTGGTCCTTGCGGATGCGGTGGATCAGCCGGGACCGTCCGCCGGATATGCAGCTGGTCATGCCCGCCGTCGAGACCGGGCCGGAGCCCCGGCCGCGCAACCTGACGACGGGGGTTCGGTCGATCCGGCCCCAGGTTCCGGCGTGCGGCGGCGTCATCGACTGCCCGGCCTCGTCCTCGAAGACGATCCGGGCCCCGAGGGCCGCCGCACAGCTCGTACCTCACGCCCCAACGGCTACCGGAACCGACCGACGGCCGTCCGGCGAACAGCCCCGACATCACTCGATCAAGTTCAGTATCGGGTGCCGAAGGCGTCGTGGACGAGGCGGTCGGCCCAGTGGTGGAGGGCGGGGGTGAGGGGCGGGTGGGTGAGCCTGGCGGCGGTGGCGAGACGGTCGGCGGAGGTGGTGTCGTAGCGTTCCTCGGAGAGGAAGGTGAGGGTCTCCGGGTCGGCGCCGGTGAGGGCGCGGGGGAGGCGGCGGACGAGGGGGACGGGGACCAGGCCGCGGGGTGGGCGGACGCCGAGGTGGGTGGCGAGGAGGGCGACCAGGTCGGGGAGGGCAGGGGTGGTCGGGTCGAGGACGGTGTGGGCGGCGACGGGGGCGCGGTCGTGGACCGGGACGGCGGCCAGGAAGCGGGCCAGATGGTCGACGGTGACGACGGGGACGAAGGTGCGGCGGGTGCCCGGCAGCAGGGGGAGGCGGCCGCGGTGCAGCTGGTGCACCAGTTGGGCGAGGCCGAGGTACTGGCCGGCCTCGCCGGTGGTCGAGTGGCCGATGACGCTGCTCGGGTTGACGGTGGTGAGCGGGACGCCGAGCCGGGGTGCGGTGACGCGGACGGCGGCGTCGGCGAGTTGCTTGGAGGCCTCGTAGGCGCCGAGGCGGGCGTAGAGGGTGTCGGTGGCGCTGGGGGAGAGCGGGTGGCGGGGGTGGGGGTCGCGGCCGACCCGGTAGCCGGAGAGGTGGACCAGGCGGCGCAGTTGGGGCCGGGTCGCGGACCAGTGCAGTGCGTGGAGGGCGCCGTGGAGGTTGGCGGGTTCGGCCTGGGCGCGGGTGAGGCCGAACTGGTAGCGGGCGGCGAGGTTGTGGACGTCGCGGACCTCGCCGAGGCGGGCGTCGTCCTCGGGGGAGAGGCCGAGGCCGGGGCGGGTGAGGTCGGCGGTGACGGTGGTCAGCGGGGTCGGGTCGGTGTCGTGCTCGCGCAGCCAGGCGCGGAGGGCGGTGCCGCTCGCGGTGGTGCGGACGGCGGCGGCCACGGGCTCGCCGCGGCCGAGGAGTTCGAGGAGCAGCCAGCGGCCGAGGAAGCCGCCGGCGCCCAGGACGAGGGTCTGCGGGGGCGGGGGAGTGGGTGGCATGAGCGGTCTCTGCTTTCTGTGGACCGATCGGCATATTTCGGTAGACCGATCTGCATAATTTCTGGGCATGGTGGAGCGGGGGCGAGTGGCGGGCGAGTGGGTGATGCGGACGAATCTTGGATAGCTAGACCGGTCTGCATATTTTTTGGCGAGCGGTCGGCGCGGCATCGGGCCGGCTGCTGCCGCGGCCGCGGCCGCAGGGCGCCCGTGCAGCGGCAGTGGCTACGAGCGGCCGGACGCCTTCGCGCCGAGGAGGTGGAGGACGGCGTGCCGGGCGTCGTCCAGGGGCTCGCGGCTGCGTCGGACCGAGGCCAGCAGCACCGCGCCCTCCAGTAGGGCCAGGGCCTGGCCGGCGGCCACCGCGGCCTCGGCCGGGCGGAAGCCGCCGGCGGTCAGCTGCTCGGCCAGGATGCGCTGCCAGCCCTCGTACACCTCGGCGCACACGGCGCGCAGTGCCTCGTTGGTCCCGGCGACCTCCAGGGCGACGGTGGCGATGGGGCAGCCCTTGGTGTAGTCGGAGCGGGCCAGGCGGTCCGCGAACACCTCGGTGAGGTGTCGGCTGAGCGCGGCGGCGTCGGCTCCGTCGGCGGCGAGTCCGGTCAGCAGGTCGGCGACCTCCTGGCCGGACTGCAGCAGTGCGGCCGCGACCAGTTGGTCCTTGCCGCCGGGGAAGTGGAAGTAGAGGGAGCCGCGCGGTGCGCCGGTGACGGCCAGGACCTGGTTGAGGCCCGTGCCGGAGTACCCGTGCTGCTCGATCAGTTCCCGGGTGCCGGCGATCAGCCGGGCCCGGGTCTCCTCGCCCTTTGCTCCCATGGACGGAGACTGTAGACCGGTCTGTATATTCCTGTCGACCGAATTCCTGGCGACCACACTTCTGGGGGCGGCACCCCTGGCAGCCGCACCCCTGGCGACCGCAGGCCCGGCGACGCGCTGCCCCGGGCGGAGGCTCCGCGGTGGCTGCTCAGGCCCGCAGCTCCGGCGGGAAGCCCGTCCAGCGCAACTCCTCGGGCAGGTGGGACTGGTCGTTCAGGAGGAGGACGGCGGAGGGGCGGCCGGGGGCGAAGCGGAGCACGGTGAGCGCCGCGTTGGCCGCGTTGAGGCCGAGCCAGCGCCAGGCGGGGGCGTCCAGGGTGTGGCGGACCAGCCAGCCGATCAGGAAGGCATGGGTGACGACCAGTTCGTGCCGGTCCTCGGGGCCGTCGACCGGTCCGGTGAAGCGGTCGACGGCCCGGCGGGCCAGTTCCGGTCCGCGGGAGAGCTCCTCGGGGGAGGCCTGGGCCAGGAAGCGCAGCAGGAACTCGGCACTGTCGGCGGGCAGTTCGTCGGCCGACGGCAGGTACGGGACGTAGTCGCCGGCCTCCTCGCAGGCGGACACCGGTACTCCGCCGAGCTGGTCCCCGATCAGCCGGGCGGTCTGCGCGGCCCGGGGTAGCGGCCCGTGGTGGACGGCCGTGAGGGGGCGCTGCGCCAGGCGGCGGCCGAGCAGCACGGCCTGCCGGCGGCCGGTGGGGCTGAGCCCGTCGCGGTCCGCCTCACTGGTCGCCTCACTGCTCGCCTCGCCATCCACCTCACCGGCCGACCCGCCACCCGACCCACCACCCGACTTGCTGCCGACCGGGCTGCGGTGGGCCGCCTCGCCGTGGCGGGCGAGGTACAGGTAGCGGGTGGCGCGGTCGGTCACGGGCAGGCTCCTGGGGTTCGTTCGGTGGGACGGGGTCCGGTCCCGGAGTG
The DNA here is from genome assembly GCF_042896295.1 of Kitasatospora sp. NPDC001309. NCBI lineage: Bacteria > Bacillati > Actinomycetota > Actinomycetes > Kitasatosporales > Streptomycetaceae > Kitasatospora > Kitasatospora sp. NPDC001309. Next base: position 46,847 of record NZ_JBIAXC010000054.1, read on the forward strand.
TGACGCCCGTGCGGCGGGTGGTGGTTCCGGGGCCCAGGTCCCAGGTCCCAGGTCAGCCGGAGTGGGCCCGGTTCAGCAGGGCGAGTTCCTCGGCCGTCAGCCGCAGGGCGCCGGCCGCGATGTTGTCCTCCAGGTGCGCCACGTCGCCGGTGCCCGGGATGGCGAGGACGTGCGGACCCCGGTGGAGCGTCCAGGCGAGCCGGACCTGGGCGGTGCTGACGCCGCGCGCCTCGGCCACCGTCCGGACCTCGCCGGGTTCCGCCCCGGCGGCGGCGCCGCCCTCACGCCCGGCGCCGGCGATGGCGTAGAACGGGACGAAGGCGATGCCCTGCTCGCCGCAGAGTCGCAGGACCTCGTCCTGGGCGGGCGAGGCGCCGATCCCGTACGGGTTCTGCACGCAGGTGACGGGGGCGATGGCCCGGGCCTCGGTGAGCTGGTGCGGGTGGACGTTGGAGAGGCCGAGCTGCCGGATCAGTCCGGCCTGCCGCAACTCGGCGAGTGCGCCGTAGCGTTCGGCGATCGAGTCGGTGCCCAGGATGCGCAGGTTGACCAGGTCGAGGTGGTCGCGGCCGAGCTGGCGCAGGTTCTCCTCGACCTGGGCGCGCAGCGCCTCGGGGGTGCGGGCGTGGTCGATCCACCGGCCGTCGGTGCCACGGGCCGGGCCGACCTTGGTGGCGATCACCAGGGCGTCGGAGTACGGGGCGAGGGCGCGGTTGATCAGCTCGTTGGCGGAGCGCAGCGGGGAGAAGTAGAAGGCGGCGGTGTCGATGTGGTTGACGCCCAGTTCGACCGCGCGACGCAGTACCCGCAGGGCCTGGTCGCGGTCGCGCGGTACGGCGTCCGGTACGAGCGCCGGCCCGGTCTGCGGCAGGCGCATGGTGCCGAAGCCGATCCGGTGGACGGTGCGGTCGCCGAGCTGCCAGGTGCCGGACGAGGCGGCGGACACGGAAGCGCTGGTCGGGGAAGCGCCGGTCGGGGAAGCGCTGGTCGAGGTGGTGTCGGAAGTCATGCTGGTCATGATCGCGATTGAACTAACCTGATCGCCACTGATTCGGACATGTGTGAATCCACGGGGGAAGGCGTTGGCGGAGCTGCTGTTCACGGCAGGTGACCTGGCCCGGATGCGGTTCGCGGTCGCACCGATGTGGGAGGTCGGGCCGAGCCTGCGTCTGCTGCGCTCGGGAGCGCCGCACGCCGTCCACGGCCCCTGGGTGGAGCAGGTCCGGCCCCGACTGGCGGCGCTCGGCCCGGCGTACGGGCTGCTCGCCGAACTCGTGCCGCCCGCCGGGTACGTGCCGGACTTCCTCAATCCGGCCCCGACCGGACCCGCGCCGACCCTGGCCGGGGAACTCGCCGCGATCCGGGCCACCCCCGCCGGGCAGGTCCGGCGCGACCTGGACCGACTGGCGGCGGACCAGGCCGACCAGGCGGACCAGGCGCACCGGGCGGACCGGGGCACGCTCGGGCCGAGGCTGCGAGCCCTGTACGCCGACCCGGAGGCCGGGCTGGCCCGGCTCGCCGAGGCGGTCGAGGCCTACTGGGAGCTGGCCCTCGCGCCGTACTGGGCGCGGATCCGCGCCGTCCTCGACGCCGACGTGCTGTACCGGGCCCGGCAGGCCGCCGAGCACGGCGCCGAGCGGGTACTCAACGACCTGCACGCCGAACTGCGGTGGACCGACGGCGCCCTGCGGCTGAGCCGGCGCTCCCGCCCGATGCCCCGCCGCACCGCCGGGCCGGGCCTGCTGCTGATCCCCTCCGCGTTCACCGGCCCCGGCCTGTTCACCCTCCTCGCCCCGCCGGCTCCTCCCCAACTCGCCTACCCGGCCCGGGGGATCGGCCGTCTCTGGACCGCGGGGCCACCGGCCCCCGGCACGGCGGCCCTCGCCGCGGTGCTCGGCCGCTCCCGCGCCCTGCTGCTCGCCGAACTCGCCGCCCCCGCCTCGACCACCGAACTCGCCCACCGCACCGGCCTGTCGCCCTCGGCCGTCTCCCAGTACCTGACGGCGCTGCGGGACGCCCGCCTGGTGAGCGCCCACCGCGCCGGGCGCTGGGTGCTGTACGCCCGGACGGCCACCGCCGAGGCGCTGCTCGACCCGGACGGCTGACGGGCGCCTCGGCTACGGTGGGAGCAGGGTGGTAACCGCAGCGTTCGGACGGGGGAGACATGACGGCAGTCGGCGTTCCGGGCCCCGAGCCGGACTGGGGTCCGGCACCCTCCTACCAGGGCGGCAACCCCAACCCGGCCTTCCAGCAGAGCATGTGGGAGTACGCCGCCGGTACATTTCGCCTGGTGGCGGGCCTGCAGCCCCCGCTGGACGTGCTCGCGGCGCGCCTGCGGCTGACCGTCGAGCGGGGCTGGGAGGACCTCGGCCCGGTGGACGTCGCCATGTTCCGCATCGGGAGGACGTCCTTCGCCCTGAGCAGGCTCGGCGGACAGGTTCCCCCGTGCACGTTCGTCTGGTTGAGCCGCTCGGTGGACGACCCGGAAGCGGCCCTGGACTCCCTGCTCGACGCTCTCGGCATCGGCCGTGAGGCCCTGGCGTTCCGCGGCAGCGTGGAGACCGGCTTCGAAGACCTCAACGGGTGGAACGGGTAGCGGCGTCGGAGCCATCGGCCCTGCTGCGCGGCGGAGTTGGCGGCCGGGCCGGACCGACTAGGCTGCCCGACATGGAGCAGGAACAGCCCGTGGACGAGGCGCCGGTCCCGCTGACCGCCTTCGACGGACGCATCGCCCTCGACCCGGCCACCCGGATCGCCACCGTGGACGGCCGGGAGGTGCAGCTCACCCGCCAGGACACCCGGGCGCTACGCACCCTGATCGAGCTCGGCGAGGGGATGCACGACCTGCGGGACATCCGACTGCACGGCTGGGACGGCCTGTCCGACCACCGGGAGCTGCGCCACCCGATGGCCGTCCTGCGGGCCAAGCTCGGCGAGCCATCGTGGGTCGTCCGGGAGCGGGACCGGGACCGGGAACGGGAGCGGGACCGCTACGGACTGCGGCCCCCCGGCCCGCCGCCGTCTGGGAAGCTGCGGGCATGACGTTTCCGCTCCTTCGCTGCGCCGTCCTGGACGACTTCCAGAGCGTCGCCACCAGCTCCGCCGACTGGACCCCGGTCGCCGACCGGGTCGAGGTGACCGCCTTCCGTGAGCACCACACCTCGGAGGAGGAACTGGTCGCCGCGCTCGCCGGGTTCGACATCGTGGTCACCCTGCGCGAGCGGGTGCCGTTCCCCGCCACGCTGTTCGCCCGGCTGCCCCGTCTCAAGCTGCTGGTCGCCTCCGGCATGCGCAACTCGGTGATCGACCTCCGGGCCGCCGAGGCGCACGGCGTGACCGTCTGCGGTACGGCCAGCTCCGGCACTCCGCCGGTCGAGCTGACCTGGGCGCTGCTGCTGGGCCTGGCCCGCGGTCTCGTCCAGGAGAACACCGCGCTGCGCGAGGGCGGGCCCTGGCAGAGCACCGTCGGGGCCGATCTGCACGGCCGGACGCTCGGAGTGCTCGGTCTCGGCCGGATCGGCTCCGCCGTCGCCCGGGTCGGGCTGGCCTTCGGCATGGAGGTGCTGGCCTGGAGCCGGAGCCTGACCGACGAGCAGGCGGCCGCGGCGGGTGTGCGCCGGGCCGCCTCGAAGGAGCAACTGCTCGGGGAGAGCGACTTCGTGTCGGTCCACCTCGCGTCGAACGCGGGCACCCGGGGGCTGATCGGCGCCGCCGAGCTCGCCCTGATGAAGCCGGAGGCCTATCTGGTGAACACCTCCCGGGCGGCGATCGTCGACCAGGACGCGCTGCTCGCGGCCCTCACCGGCGGCCGGATCGCGGGGGCCGCGGTGGACGTCTTCGACGTCGAGCCGCTGCCCGCCGACCACCCGATGCGCCGCGCGCCCCGGCTGCTGGCCACCCCGCACCTGGGGTACGTCTCGCAGGAGAACTACCGGCGGTACTTCACCGAGGCGGTGGAGGACATCGCGGCGTTCCTGGCGGGTGAGCCGATCCGCCGTCTGGGCTGACGCCCGCGCCCCGGCCCGGCCACCGGTCGCATACTGACGGCATGACGAGCGGAGACGGTGGCCGGGGTACGGGCCGACGCGGGGTGCTGCGGGCGGGTGCGGCGGCGGTGCTGCTGGGCGCGGCGGGGTGTACGAGCGGTACGAAGTCCGCCGTGTCCCCGGCGAGTTCGACACAGCCCCCGACAGCGGCCCCGACCCCGACACAGGCCCCGACCCCGACAGCGACCCAGGCGGCGACCCCGACAGCGCCCCCCGCAGCGACCCCGCTGCCCAACCCGCCACTGTGGCAGCCCGGCCCCGGCGAGATCCAGCCCGACGTCAAGCGCCGCGCCGTCGAGCTGGTCGCCGCGCTCGGCGCCTGGCCGCCCGGCGGGCAGGGGTCCGGGGCGGCCCGGGCCCGGGTGGCGGCGCTGGGCCTGCCGCCGGGCCTGGCGGACGGGGCCGGGCGGCTCGCCCCGGCGGCGCCGGAGGCCGCCGTGGAGGTGGTCGACGCCCAGTACGGCGGGATCCTCGCCGACTCGGCGAGCGTGCTGGTGGTCTGCCGCCAGTGGACCAGGCAGCCGGACGGCTCGGTGGCGGCGGGCGGCATCACGGTGGACGTCCGGCTGAGCCGGGCCGAGCCCCGCTGGACGGTCACCGCCGTGCACCCCGGCGACCCGGGCCCGGCCGCCGGGTCACCCGCCGCCACACCCGCCGCCTCACCCGCCTCACCTGCCGCGCCCGCCGCACCCACCCCCGCGGTGGCGAAGGTGCTGGCCGAGCCGAGGATCGAGCTGCCGCCCGAGGCCGCCGCCGATCTGCTCAGCGGCACCGTCCACGACAGCGTCCTGACGGCGATGCTGCGGCTGGCCGGCCCGTACGCGCTGTCGGTGAGCGTGGTGCGCACCGGTCACCCCCTGGACGTCTTCGGGACGACCCGGCCCAGCGACCATCCGCTGGGCCGGGCCTTCGACGTCTGGCGGATCGACGGCCGGGCCGTGGTGGACCCGGCCACGCCCCGGCAGCTGATCGAGTCCTTCATGCGGGACGCGGCGGCGGCCGGTTCGTACAACGTGGGCGGGCCGGTGGCGATCGCGGGCGTCGGCAACCAGTTCTTCACCGATGACACCCACCACGACCACGTCCACGTCGGGTTCACCAGCTGATCCGACAACGTCGGCCGGCCGGGACCTAGTTGACGTTGACGCCGCTCCAGGCCGCGGCGACCGCGTTGTACTCGGTGCTGCCGGCGCCGTAGAGGTCGCGGGCGGCGTTGAGCGAGGCGGCGCGGGCGCCCTTGTAGTTGGTGGTGGAGGTCATGTAGACGGTCAGCGCGCGGTACCAGATCTTGGCGACCTTCTGGTTGCCGATGCCGGTGACCGTCGACTTGTTGCAGGTGGGGCTGTTGTAGGTGACCCCGTTGATGGTCTTGGTGCCGCTGCCCTCGCTGGCGAGGTAGAACCAGTGGTTGCCGACGCCGGAGGAGTTGTGGACGTCCAGCTTGCCGACCGAACTGCTCCAGCAGTCGGCCGACTTGCCGTCCAGCGAGGGCTTGTCGAAGCGGCGCAGCCACGGCGGGGTGGACTGGTCGCTGAACAGGTAGTCGCCGGTGTCGATCTTGTTGTTGGCGTACCACTCGACCATGGTGCCGAAGATGTCGCTGGTCGACTCGTTGAGGCCGCCGGACTCGCCGCTGTAGCGCAGGTTGGCGGTGGCGCTGGTGACGCCGTGGGTCATCTCGTGGCCCATGGTGTCGAGGTCGACCTGCTCGGGGTCGGTGGTGCCGTCGCCGTCGCCGGTCATCATGCAGAAGCAGCTGTCGGACCACTGGGCGTTGTCCCAGTTGGTGCCGACGTGGACGAAGACGGTGGCGCCCTTGCCGTCGTTCTTGATGCCGTTCCGGCCGTGCACGTTCTTGTAGTAGTCGTACGTCCAGGCGGTGTTGGCGTGGGCGTCGACGGCGGCGGTGGCGCGGTTGGTGGAGAACTTCTTGCCGTCGCCCCAGACGTTGGTGGTGCTGGTGAACGGGGTGCCGGAGCTCGCCTTGATCGAGCTGGCGGACAGGTTGCCGGCGTCCTTGGTGACGTGGCCGCGGACCGGGTCGGTCAGGGTGTAGCCGCCGTTGGCCGGGGTGGTGTCGACGGTGACCTGGCCGGTGTACTCGGAGTTGCCGGTGCCGGCTGCCTGGTGCTCGGCGTCGTAGGACTCGATCTGCTCGCCGGTGGTGGCGTCGGTGACGACGACTTTGCCGGCCGGCTGGCCGTGCTCGCCGGTGCCCTCGACGACGGTGCGCCAGGCCAGTCGCGGGGTGCCGTCGGCGGCCCAGACGACCAGTTCGGGGCTGCTGGTGGCGTCCCGGACGCCGGGGGCGGCGGAGATCGCGTTCGCGGCGCCGGCCTGGGCGGGGACCTTGGGGACGGTGGTCTTCACGGCGGCGTCGTGGGCGGCCGCCCGGGAGGTGTCCTTGAGCCTGCCGCGGGCGTCCTGGTGGACGACCAGGTCGCCGCCGACCACCGGAAGGCCCTGGTAGGTGCGGTCGAAGCGGATGTGCGAGGCGCCGTCGGCGTCGAGGACGACGTCCTTGAGGACGAGGTCCTGGCCCGCGCCGTAGCCGAACACCCCGGCGTTGTGGGTGACGTTGGCGCGGGCCTGGGCGATCGCGGCCTCGCGGGTGGCGGGGGCGGCGGAGGCCGTGGTGGGGACGGCCACGGCGGCGAGGGCGGCGACGACGGCTATCGCTCCGGCCGTGCGGGCACGGCGGGACGAGGAGTTGGGGCTCACTCTGACTCCGGTGGGGGTGGGGTGCAGGGAAAGGGGCTGCAAAGAGCTGCGACCGAGATTGACGGCGATCAGTCAGGTCGGGCTAGAGGAAAGGTCATAACTTTGCCAAGTTGTGTCCTGGTCCAATCAAAAATGATCGGAACTTAACAAGCCGTCTACGCTGCCGTCGTGACGATCGACTACCAGTGGCGCGGAGCGCTCACCGACCCCGAACTCGACCGCCTGCAAGCGGACGGCTTCGGCCACCCCCTCGAACCCGGCCAGTGGCTGGCCCGCCTGGCGCGGCACAGCCTCGGCTGGGTCACCGCCCGGCGGACCGCCGACGGCGCCCTGGTCGGCTTCGTCAACCTCGCCTGGGACGGCGGCACCCACGCCTTCCTGCTGGACACCGTGGTCGCACCGGCCGCCCGGCGGCACGGCGTCGCCACCCGGCTGGTCGGCGAGGCCGCCGACGGCGCCCGCAGCGCCGGCTGCGCCTGGCTGCACGTCGACTTCGAGCCCCACCTGCGCGCCCTCTACCTCGACGCGTGCGGTCTGCGCCCCACCGAGGCGGGGCTGTTGGCGCTCTGACGCCCTATGCTTCCGCTCCATGGACGGATGGGTGGGGGCCTGGACCGGCGGGCGGGCGGCGGTGCACCTGGGCAATGTCGCGGACTTCAACGCGCAGTTCTTCGCCCCGGGCATGGACGCCGCGCAGCGGGCGCGACGGCTGCGGCAGGCGCACCACTACGCCTGCCTGGCCGTCGGCTACAGCCCGGAACCGGCCGTGCTGGTGCTGCCCGCCGAGGTCGACCGGGTCTGGACCGACTGGCTGGGCCGGGAGTTGGGCTGGGGCCCGGTCGAGGTGCACACCGGGGTGGCGGGCGACCGGACGCTCGCCGAGGCGCTCGCCGCCCGCCCCGCGCTGGCCGCCCGGATCGCCGACTCCGGCCACCCGGTGGTCAGTTGGGGCCGTACGGCGGCGCAGGGCGAGGGGCCCGAGCTCGACACCGTCCGCCGCTACGAGTCCAAGGCCGCCGCGCACGGGCTGTTCGCCGCCCTCGCCCCCGAGCACCCCGGGGTCGTCGTCCCCGCCCAGGAGCGCGTGGGGAGCCGTCGCCGCGCCGCGCACAGACTCACCGTCCGGGCCGTCCGGGGCCTGACCACCGTCCTCAAGAGCCCGTACGGCGTGGGCGGTTACGGCACCGTCGTGGTCGAGCCCGCCGAGCTGTTCGCCGCGGGCGGCGGAGGCGCCCTGCTGCGCCGCCTGGTGCGCTCCGAAGTCCTGCCTCCGGACGGCGAGTTGCTGCTGGAGGAGTACGTGGACCCGGGCCCTTCCGCCCGGCTGCGGGACCTCACCTACGACGCCGTGATCGGCCCGGACGGCACCGTGCACCCGGTCGGGGCCGGCGTCATGGAGGTGGCCGGCACCCGCTACCAGGGCGTCACCGTCGGCCCCGGCACCGTGCCGCGGGCCGCCGCCGACACGGCGCGCGGGTTCGCCCTGGCCGTGGGGGAGCGGCTGGCCGCCGAGGGCCACCGCGGTTGGTACGACGTCGACTTCGTCACCGACCGGCAGCGCCGCCTCGCCCCCACCGAGATCAACCTGCGGCTCACCGGCCCCGCCGTCGCCTTCGTCCTGCGCGAGCGACTGGACCAGGTGCGCGGCCCCGGCCACCTCGTCCGTACCCTGGACGCGCTGCCGCTCGGCGCCCGGCTCGCCCCCGAGGCGCTGCACGAGCACCTCGACCGGTTGCGCCCGCGCTGCGCCCGGCTCGGCGTCACCCTGCTGCCGCTGATCCCGACGGCGGCCCACGACCCGGAGCCCGCCGTCGGCCTCGCCCTGGCCGGGCCCGACGCCGAGGCACTGGACGCCGCGCAGGCGCTGGTCGAGGCGGCCAACGGCGCGCTGGCCGGGATGTTCGAGGCGTTGCGCTGAACGCCGGCCCACAGGCAGGAGCTTGAGGACGGACCCTAGTGCCTCCTCCCCGCCTTCTGCTTCTGCACGGTCTTCGGCCGGCTGAGCAGGAAGACCACGACCACCATGGCGGCCAGCATCAGCGGGACGTTGAAGACGTAGACCATCACCACCTCGCGGGTCCAGTCGTCGGCCGCGGTGAGCCGGTAGAGGTTGTCCTGCGGCCACCAGGAGGCGAGCAGCCAGAAGATCGACAGGTAGGTGACCACGGACAGCCTGAACGACCGGCCCTGTCGCAGGACCGAGGGGAAGCCGAAGAACAGGAAGGCCATCCCGGCGCCGAAGGAGAGGTTCTCGAAGAAGTAGAGCAGCTCGAACCAGGTGTGGTAGCCGCCGTCGGGCACCGCCGAGAGGTCCGTCGCGCCCTTGAAGAAGACATTGGTGAGGCCCCACGCGAAGAACGCGACGACGATCGCGATCGCGACCGCGCAGCCGATCGGATCGGAGTCCGAACCGCCGCGCCCGCCGCCGCCCTTGCCGCTCCGCCCGGCCCCGCCCTTGCCGCCGCGCCCGCCTCCGGCCTTGGCCGAGCGCGGGGCGGTGTGCCCCGGCGGGGCGGGCAGCGGCAGCTTGGAGCGGTCGAGCTTCCCGGCGCGGGTGCGCGGCAGCTCGGGGACGACGACCACGGCGGTGGGGTTCGAGAAGCCCCTGAGCTGGGTCAGCAGGTACTGGGTGAGCGACCAGCCGTCCGTCCCGTCCCGGTCCGGCGCTCCTTGTACGGGCACCGCGTAGCCGACCAGCTGCCGCTGTCCGGGCCGCGTTTCCATCTCGACCACGACCGCCTCCCGCACCTTCGGGTGGGTGCGCAGCGCGCCCTCCGCACGGGCCGCCACCTTGACCCGGGCGACCACCGTGGTCGGCCGGTCCGCGCCGAGCGGTCCGACCACGGTGGTGGCCCGGCCGACGAACTCCAGGACGCCGTCCTCCCGCAGCACCCCGAGGTCGCCAGTCAGCAGCACCCGGCCGTCCGGATCGAACCTCGCCCGGATGAAGCGGCGGGCGGTGTCCACCGGCCGGCCCAGGTAGCCGCGGGTCAGGCCGGAGCCGGCGACGGCGATCTCGCCGACCCGCCCGGGCGGCACCGGGGTGGCCCGGGGGCCGAGCACGTACACCCGGGTGCCGGGGAAGGGCCGGCCGACCAGCGAGACCCGCTCCGCGCCGGGGGCCGCGGCCGCGCCGCGCACCTCGAACCAGGTGCTGTCGACGGTGGCCTCGGCCAGGCCGTAGACGTTCAGCACCCTGGTGCCCTCGCCGAGCAGCCGTTGCAGCGCCAACTGCTCGTCCAGGTACCACTTCTCGGCGCCGACGGTGAGCAGCCGTACTCCCGGCAGCCCGGCGCGGGTCACGGACAGCAGGTCGGTGAGCCGACGCGCGGTGCGGACGTTCAGCTCCATGACCGTGATCCGCTCCTCCGCGACCAGCGCGGGCAGCGCGGCGAGGTCGGCGGTGCGGTCCAGCGTGAGGTTGAACGGGGTGACCACCAGGGTGGCGCCGGTGCCCAGCGCGCGCACCCAGTCGGCGGTGAAGACGTCGAACTCCAAGCTGGCCGTCTGCAGGATCCGGTCCTCGGGCGTCAGACCGTACACCTCGCGCCAACCCGCGTACGCGGCCAGCAGGTTGCGGTGCTCGACCAGCGCGCCGGTGGGCAGGCCGGTGGAGCCGGAGGTGTAGAACACGCAGGCGAGGTCGCCGGGGGTGACCTCCGGCCGCTCGAACCCTCCGTCCGGCCGCTCGAACCCGCCGTCCGGCTGGTCCTGGTCGTCGACGCAGACCACCTCGGCGCCGCCCGCGTCCGCGAGCCGGACCAGGTGGCGCCGCTCGGTGACCACCAGGCGGGGCGCGGCGTCGGTCAGCACGTGCCGCAGCAGTGTGTCGGGCGCGGTCGGCTCCAGCGGCACGAAGGCGGCGCCCGCCTTGAGTACCGCGAGCAGCGCCACGTACACCTCGGTGCCCCGGCCCAGCGCGACCGCCGCCAGGCCGCCGGGGGCCAGCCCGCGCCCCACCAGTACGGCCGCCAACCGGTCCGCCCGGGCGTCCAGTTCCCCGTACGTCAGCTCCGCCTCGCCGCAGCGCACCGCCACCGCCCCCGGCGCCCGGCGGGCCTGCCGCTCGACCAGAGCGTGCAGACTGCCCGGCCGTTCCTCGTCCACCACCATCACGCCTCCCCCTCGCCCCCACGGAAGAGCACCATGTTCCTCCCAACTCCTCCCGCACGACAGGGTTCTGGACGGTTCACTCCTCGGACGGCCCGGCTCGGCCCCGGCCGACGGTTGTACGGTGCACACGGACGGTCGGCGCCGGGCCGGTCGGGTACGGCGCCCCGCCCCCCTGACCGGCACCACGATCGGAGAATCGCCCCATGGCCCCGTCCTTCGACGGCCCGCTGCTGCGCACCCAGGACGTCGACGTCGTGCGCGACGGCCGGCACCTGCTGCGCGGCATCACCCTGGAGATCCGGCCCGGCGAGCACTGGGCACTGCTCGGCCCCAACGGGGCGGGCAAGTCCACCCTGCTCGCCCTGCTCGGCGCGGTCTCCCACCCCACCCGCGGCACGGTGGACGTGCTCGGCCGCCGGCTCGGCCGGGTCGACATCCGCGAGCTGCGCGCCCACCTCGGGCACGTCAACCCGCGCCACCCGCTGCGCTCGCCGCTCAGCGTGCGCGAGGTGGTGCTCACCGGCCACACCAACACCATCGAGCCGGAGTGGCACCGCAAGCCCGCCCCCGAGGCGGTGGAGCGGGCCGAGGAGCTGATCGAGACCCTCGGCATGGCCGCGATGGCGGACGCCCCGTGGACCACGCTCTCCCAGGGCGAGCGCGGCCGGGCCCTGATCGCCCGCGCGCTGATGCCCAGCCCCCGCCTGCTGCTGCTCGACGAGCCCGCCACCGGCCTCGACCTGACCGCCCGCGAGCTGCTGCTGGACAGCCTGGACCTGCTGCGCCACCAGCACCCCGAACTGGCCAGTGTGCTGGTCACCCACCACCTGGAGGAGCTGCCGGAGAGCACCACTCACGCGCTGCTGCTGCGCGAGGGCGAGTGCCTGGCGGCCGGTCCGGTGGACGAGGTGATGACCACGGAGCTGATCAGCGCGACCTTCGGCCACCCGATCCGGATCAGCCGCCAGGACGGCCGCTGGACGGCCCGCGCCGCCGCCCGGCGCGCGCCGGGGAGGTAACGGTTCGGGCAGGGCAGGGGGCCGGGTATGGACGGTAAAGACTTCTTACGTAAGGTATGCCTTAGCTAATCAGGAGGCACCGGCCCGGCCGGCGCTTTACCCGGCCTTGGCACCCCCATGCCCTTTTCCGTTGGAGCCCCCATGTCCGCCCGCCGCCGTTCCACCGCAGCCGCGCTGCTCAGCCTCGCCGTGGCCACCGCCGCCCTGGCCGGCTGCGCGTCGAAGAAGGACGACAAGGCGGGCGGCTCGGACGCGGTCAAGGTCAACGCCACCGACACCGCCTGCGAGGTCTCGAAGACCAGCTTCCCGGCCGGTCACGTGGTGATCGACATCAGCAACAAGGGCTCCAAGACCACCGAGGTGTACGTCTACGCCGCCGGCGACAAGATCGTCACCGAGCGGGAGAACATCGGCCCCGGGACCAAGGCCAGCATCAACGCCGAGATCAAGGCCGGCAGCTACGAGGTCGCCTGCAAGCCCGGCATGGTCGGCGACGGCATCCGCCAGAAGATCACCGTGACCGGCGACAGCGGCAGCGCCGCCCCCGCCGACCCGCGCCTGGCCGCCGCCGTCGACGCCTACCGCAAGTACGCCCAGGAGCAGGCCGACGCCACCGTCCCGGCCGTCGAGGCCTTCGCCGCCGCGATCAAGGGCGGCGACCTGGAGAAGGCCAAGTCGCTGTACGCCCCCTCGCGCACCGGCTGGGAGCGCACCGAGCCGGTCGCCGAGAGCTTCGGCGACGTCGACCCCAAGACCGACACCCGCGAGGACAAGCTGGAGCAGGGCCAGGCCTGGACTGGCTGGCACCGGCTGGAGAAGGCCCTCTGGGCCGACGCCAGGATCGGCGACGAGGAGAAGACCCTCGCCGACCAGCTGGTCGCCGACCTCAAGGACTGGCAGAAGAAGATCCCCGAGGCGGAGATCACCGCGACCAGCATGGCCAACGGCGCCAAGGAACTGCTCGACGAGGTCGCCACCAACAAGATCACCGGTGAGGAGGACCGCTACAGCCACACCGACCTCGCGGACTTCCAGGCCAACGTCGAGGGTGCCCAGAAGGCCTACGAGCTGTTGAAGCCGGTCGCCGCCGAGAAGAACCCGGAGCTGTCGAAGACCCTCGACTCCGAGTTCACCGCCATCAACGCCCTGCTCGCCAAGTACAAGCAGGCCGACGGCACCTTCACCCCGTACGACACGGTCACCGAGGCCGAGCGCAAGACCTTCTCCGACGCGGTCAACTCGCTGGGCGAGCCGCTGTCGAAGCTGGCCGCCGCCGTCGTCGTCAAGTAGCCCACCGCCGAACCGGGTTCGGCCGTCACCGCAGCTCCGTAGTTCCGCAGGCCAGCAAGCCGGTAGGCCAGCGGTTCCGCAGGTCAGCAGTTCCGTAGTTCCGCAGGTCAGTAGTTCAGCAAGAGTGAGAAGGGCCCGCCCGCCGATGGACGCCGAGAACGAGCAGCAGCAGGGTGCTCCGGCCGCTGCCGCCACCGCCAACCCGGGCGCGGTCAGCCGCCGCGCCGTCATCGGCTGGGCCGGCGCGGGCGTCGCGCTCGGCGCCGCGGCCGTCGGGTCGGTCGCGGCGGCGAGCCGCCAGGACGACGACCCCGTCCCGGCGGCCGCTGCGACGGTCGCCGCGGAGGTCCCGTTCTACGGCGACCACCAGGCGGGCATCGCCACCCCCGTCCAGGACCGGCTGCACTTCGCGGCCTTCGACGTCTCCGAGAAGGCCACCCGGGAGTCCCTGGTCAAGCTGCTCAAGGAGTGGACCAAGGCGGCCGCCGCGATGACCGGCGGCCGCGAGGTCGGCACCGGCGCCGTCCCGGCCTCCGCCGAGGCCCCGCCGGACGACACCGGGGAGGCCCTCGGCCTGCCCGCCTCCCGGCTCACCCTCACCATCGGCTTCGGCCCCGGCCTGTTCGAGAAGGACGGCGTCGACCGCTTCGGCCTCAAGGCCCAGCGCCCCGAGGCCCTGATCGAGCTGCCCACCTTCAAGGGCGACAAGCTCGACCCGCTGCGCAGCGGCGGCGACCTGTGCGTCCAGGCCTGCGCCGACGACCCGCAGGTCGCGGTGCACGCGATCCGCAACCTGGCCCGGATCGGCATGGGCACCGTCAACATCCGCTGGTCCCAGCTCGGCTTCGGCAAGACCTCCTCGACCACCCCGGACCAGCAGACCCCGCGCAACCTGATGGGGTTCAAGGACGGCACCCACAACATCGCGGGCAGCGACGGCGCCAACCTCGCCGAGCACGTCTGGGCCGCCCCCGGCGACGGCCCGGAGTGGATGACCGGCGGCTCCTACCTGGTCGCCCGGCGGATCCGGATGCACATCGAGACCTGGGACCGCGCCCCGCTCAAGGACCAGGAGGACACCTTCGGCCGCACCAAGGGCGAGGGCGCCCCGTACGGCAAGGCCAAGGAGCACGACGCCCCCGACCTCAAGGCGATGCCCGCGACCTCCCACGTCGCCCTGGCCCACCCGGACGCCAACAACGGCCTGATGATCCTGCGCCGCGGCTTCTCCTTCACCGACGGCACCGACGGCCTCGGCCGGCTGGACGCCGGACTGTTCTTCCTCGCCTACCAGCGCGACACCCGCAAGGCCTTCGTCCCGCTCCAGCAGCGGCTCGCGGCCACGGACAAGCTCAACGAGTACATCCAGCACGTCGGCTCCGCCCACTTCGCCTGCCCGGCGGGTGTCCGCAAGCCGGGGGAGTGGTGGGGTCAGGCCCTCTTCGGCTGAGCCTTCCCACCTCCAACACCTCTAGGAGTCAGCCGTGTTCGGCAACTACCTGATCGGCCTGCGCGAAGGCCTCGAAGCCAGCCTGGTCGTCTGCATCCTGATCGCGTACCTGGTCAAGACCGACCGCCGGGACAAGCTGCCGCCGGTGTGGCTCGGCGTCACCGCGGCCGTGGTGCTCTCCATGGTCTTCGGCGCCGTCCTCCAGTTCGGTTCCTCGCAGCTCACCTTCGAGGCCCAGGAGGCGCTCGGCGGCTCGCTGTCGATCATCTCGGTCGGGCTGGTGACCTGGATGGTGTTCTGGATGCGGCGCACCGCCCGGCACCTCAAGACCGAGCTGCACGGCAAGTTGGACGCGGCGATCGCGATGGGCACCACGGCGCTGGTGGTCACCTCCTTCCTGGCGGTGGGCCGCGAGGGCCTGGAGACCGCGCTGTTCATCTGGTCCGCGGTGCAGGCCACCGACGACGGCTGGAACCCGCTGGTCGGCGCCGCGCTCGGCCTGCTCACCTCGGTGGTCCTCGGCTGGCTGTTCTACCGCGGCGCGTTGAAGATCAACCTGGCCAAGTTCTTCACCTGGACCGGCGCGATGCTGGTCGTGGTCGCGGCAGGCGTCCTCGCCTACGGCGTCCACGACCTCCAGGAGGCCGGCTGGCTGCCCGGCCTGCACGCCACGGCCTTCGACATCTCCAGCACCATCCCCAAGGACAGCTGGTACGGCACCCTGCTCAAGGGCGTGTTCAACTTCCAGCCGGACCCGACGGTGCTCCAGCTGGTCGTCTGGCTGGCGTACCTGCTGCCCACGCTGGCCGTGTTCTTCAACCTGTTCGGGAACCGGGCGAAGCCCGTCACGGCCAAGCCGGCCGCCTGACCCGGCCGTTCACGGCACGCACCGCACTTCACCGCACCGCCCCGCCCGGCACCCGCCGGGCGGGGCGGTGTCGTTTCGGCATTACGCCCCCCTGCTCCGGTTCGGAGCCACGTCCAACCCGTCCTGGAACGAGGTCTCCAGGGCGAGGAGCAAGCACGAAGGCCAAGCACGAAGGCCAAGCACGAGGGGCAAGCACGGGGGCACCGGCGAGGGGTACGGACGAGGGGTACGGACACGCACCGACGCCGGAGCCCCGGACGGTTCGACCGCCCGGGGCTCCGGTGGGGTTGTCGAGGCGCGGGACTACTCGCTCTTGATCGCGCCCAGGATGTCCAGCTTCGCCGCCCGGTGGGCCGGCCAGAGCGCGGCCAGCAGGCCGATCACGGCAGCCGCGAGCAGGAACCCGAGGATCTGCAGTGGCGGCACCACGGTGCTGAGCCCCTTGAGGTCGCCCGCCATCGTCCGGACGACCGCCCAGGCGGTCAGGATGCCGAGGCCGATCCCGACCAGTCCGCCGAACAGCGCGATCAGCAGCGACTCCAGCCGGACCATCCGGCGGATGCCGAGCCGGTCCAGGCCGATCGCCCGCAGCATGCCGATCTCCCGGCGGCGCTCGAACACCGACATCGCCATGGTGTTGACCACGCCGAGGACGGCGATCACCACGGACATGCCGAGCAGCCCGTACATCATGTTCAGGATGTTGGTGACGGCCTGGCGGCTTTCCGCCTTGATGTCCTTGTCGCCCTTGACCGCGATCAGCGGGTTGCCGCCGGTGGCGTCGCGCAGCGCCTGCTTGAGCTGCTCGGTCGCGCCGTGCTCGCCCTTGACGAGGACCTTGTTCGGGCCGGAGCCGGGCTCCGCGTGCCGGCCGACCACGGCGTCCGGGGCGATCACGCTGGCCAGCGCGGTGTTGGCCTCCAGGATGCCGCCGATGGTGAGCGAGCCCTTGCTGCCGTCCGGGTAGGTGACGGCGAGGGTGTCGCCGACCTTGTAGCCGGCGCTCTGGGCGCGGCCGGTGCTGACCAGCAGCTTGCCCTGCTTGAGGGCGTCCGCGGAGCCCTCCTTGATCTTGACGGTGGCCAACCGGTCGATGGTGGTGGCGTCCACCGCGGTCATCCACTCGGACCGGTCGTCGGCCCCGTCGACGGTGACCGGGACGGTGCGCTCGGGGCTCATCGCGCTGACGCCGGGGGTCTTGGCGATCTGGGTGGCGACCTCGTCGGACAGCATGGTGCCGTTCTGCATGGCCACGGTGTAGTCGGCCTTGATGTCGCTGTCGGTGGAGTCGTCGACGGCCTTGTTCACCGAGGCGCCGATCACGGTCAGCGAGGTGATCAGCGTGACGCCGATGGTCAGCGCCGAGGCGGTGGCGGCGGTGCGGCGCGGGTTGCGGACGGCGTTCTCCTGGGCCAGCTTGCCCGGGGTGCCGTACACGGCGCGCAGCACGGGGGCCAGCAGGGCGATCAGCGGCCGGGACAGCAGCGGGGTCAGCACGAACACGCCGAGCAGCAGCGCGGCCGCGCCGAGGCCGACGAGCTTGACCTCCTTGCCGCTGATGCCGGCGGCCAGCGAGCCCAGCCCGGCGACGGAGAAGAGCAGGCCGACGGTGTTGCGGACCACCAGGCTCTTCTGGGTGGCGGGCTGCTCGACGGAGCTCATCGCGGCGACCGGAGCGATCCGGGAGGCCCGGCGGGCGGGCAGCCAGGCGGCCACCAGGGTCACCAGCACGCCGACCGCTAGCGCGGTCAGGACGGTGGTGGGGGCGATCACCAGCGGGCCGTCCGGCAGGTTGGCGTCCATCGGGCCGTTGAGCAGCGCCTTGAGGCCGACGGCGATCCCGACACCGGCCAGCAGGCCGCCGATCGAGGCGGTCAGGCCGACGAGCACGGCCTCGACCTTCACCGAGCGGGTGATCTGCCGGCGGGTGGCGCCGACGGCGCGCAGCAGCGCCAGTTCCCTGGTGCGCTGGGCGACCAGCATGGAGAAGGTGTTGGCGATGATGAAGATGCCGACGAACAGCGCGATGGCGGCGAAGCCCAGCAGGAAGGTGTTCAGGATCTTGGTGCCCTGGGCGATCATCTTGTCCTGCTCGGCGGCCAGGTCGCGGCCGGTGCGGGCGTCGATGTTGTCGCCCTGGGGCAGTGCCTGCTTGACGGCGGTGAGCAGCGCGGCGTCGTCGGTGCCGGGCTTGGCCTTGACGTCCAGCGACGCGTAGCGGCCGGGGCTCAGGTAGAGCCCCTGGGCGGTGGCGTCGTCGAAGGCGGCCAGCGAGCCGCCGGCCATCACGCGCGGGTCGTTGGTGTGCAGGGTGCCGGTGAGCTTGAGCTCCATGACCGGGCCGTTGACCGCGACCCGGACGGTGTCGCCGAGCTTGAAGCCGCCCTTCTCGGCAGTCCGGGTGTCCAGGGCGATCTCGGTGGCGCTCCTGGGGCCGCGGCCCTCGACCAGCGGGTAGCGCGGGTCGGTGCCGTCGGCGCCCGGCACGTAGTTGGTGCCGGTGGTGGAGAAGCCGTTGCCGATCAGCGCGCCCTTCTTGTCCGCGATGCCGGCGAAGCCGCTGACCACGCCGCGGGCGTCGGCGACGCCGGGCAGGGCCGCGATCTTCTTGCGGGCGTCCTCGGTGAGGGTCGGGGTGTCGGCGTTGTGGCGGGCGCCGTGGTCGTAGCCGCGGCCGACGGCCGAGTCGTCGCTGACCGTGACGGCGATGTCGGCGTAGCTCTTGGAGTTCTGGCTCCGGAGGGCCTGGCCCATGGTGTCGGTGAAGATGAGCGTGCCGGCGACGAAGGCGGTGCCGAGCATGACGGCGAGCATCGTCATCAGCAGGCGGCCCTTGTGGGCCAGTACGTTGCGCAGTGCGGTGCGGAACATGGGGGAGCGTCAGTCCTGGGGGTACTCGGGGGCAGGTGGGCTCGGACGTGCGAACGGGCTCAGCTGGTGCGGCCCTTGGCGTCGAAGCGGCGCATGCGGTCCAGGACGGTGTCGGCGGTGGGGTTGTGGAGTTCGTCGACGATCTTGCCGT
>NZ_JBIAXC010000055.1:0-65146 GCF_042896295.1 Kitasatospora sp. NPDC001309
CGCTGTTGAGTTCTCAAGGAACGGACGCTTCCTTCGGACCGCCTTCCAGCGGGCCCTCCGGGCGCTTCGTTCTTTCGTGTTTCCAGCTTACCAGACGTTTTCCGCTCCGTTTTCCGGAGTTTCATTTATCGGATTTGCTGGTGTCTTCTGCGGCTTGGCGCCCCGTCCGACGTTTCAAACTGTAGCCGACCCCCGCTTCGAAAAGCGAATCCAGCCGCAATCCCCATAAACGCGCACGCCGAATTAACCTCGGGCCGCGGCGCGAAAAAGCGGACGCGACACAGCCCAGGACGGGAAGTGGTGTTTCAAGGGATTGGCTGCTCCGGGACCGTCCGCGCCTACGCGTGTCCGGTGCTCCCAGCCGAGCAGCTAGAGAACACTACGCCCGGCAGCGGCCCCGCGCAAACGGGCCGGTCACACCGGTGGCGGGCTCGGCAGCACACCCGGCCGGGCTCAGCGCTCGCGGCCGCGCGGCTTCAACGGGGCGGCGGGGAGTTCCGGGGCGGGGAGGCGCGCTCCGGCGTAGCCGTGGACGTCGCCGAAGCGGTCGCCCGTCGTCCAGTCGGCGCGGGCCTGGGCGATGTCCTCCGTCGAGCGGCCGATGAAGTTCCACCACATGACGATCTTCTCCTCGAAGGGCTCGCCGCCGAGGAGCAGCGCCGAGGCGTCGGAGCGGGCGAGGAGCGGGAGCGCGCGACGGCCGCAGCCGAGGTAGAGCATCGAGCCGGGTTCGACGGGGACGCCGTCGACGTCGATCCGGCCGGTCATGGCGAGGACGGCGTACTCGAACTCGGGGACCAGCGGGAGCCGGAGGTCCGTGCCCTCGGTGAGGGCGAGGTCGGCGCCGATCAGCGGGCTGTGGGTGGTGCCGGGCGAGGTGGCGGTGTCCAGGGTGCCGAGGATGACGGTGGCGCGCAGGCCGGGCGCGGTGACCACCGGCAGGTCGGGGTGGTGCTCGAAGGAGGGGGCGGTGTGCCGGTGGGCGTCCGGGAGGGCGACCCAGAGCTGGGCGCCGTGGAGGTAGCGGGCGTGCGGGCGCGGGGACTCCTCGGAGTGGGAGATCGCCCGCCCGGAGGTCATCAGGCCCAGCTCGTACGGCCGGACGGTCTGCAGGCTGCCGAGGCTGTCGCGGTGGAGGACCTCCCCTTTGTGCAGCCAGCTGACGGTCTGCAGGCCCATGTGCGGGTGCGGCGGCACCTGCATCCCGGGTTCGTCGGCGATGTCGTCCGGGCCGTAGTGGTCGACGAAGCACCAGGCGCCCACCATCCGACGGCCCAGGTTGGGGAGCAGTCGGCGGACGGCCGTGCTCTCGCCGAGCTGGACCAGGCGTCCGGTCAGCAGGTCCTGCACCGGTCCGCTGCTGGCCTCGCGGCCGCAGGTGGTCGGGGCGGGCTTGAGGTCGAGGTTGCTCATCGCGGTTCCACCACCGTCATGGGAAGGGCCGGGCCGGGGAGGGCGCACCGTCACCGATCATCCGTGACGGTGCGGGGTTCCTCCACCCGTGCCCGGCCATCCGGCCGCCACTGCGGGGGCCGCCGTGAAAGCGTCGCGGGCGCCGCCCCGGCGGCGGGGCGACTCAGTGCTCGCAGGCCCACCAGGCGTCCTTGCTCGCCCCGGCGGCGAGCTCGCGCAGGCTGCGGACGGCCTCGGCCGGGTCCGCCGCGCCGTAGACGGCCGACCCGGCCACGAACACGTCCGCGCCGGCCTCGGCGCAGCGCTCGATGGTGGCCGCCGAGACGCCGCCGTCGACCTGCAGCCACAGCTCCAGGTCGTGCTTGGCGATCAGCTCACGGGTGCGGCGGATCTTCGGCAGCATGATGTCCAGGAAGGCCTGGCCGCCGAAGCCGGGCTCGACCGTCATGATCAGCAGCATGTCGAGCTCGGGCAGCAGGTCCTCGTAGGGCTCGATCGGGGTGCCCGGCTTGAGCGCCATCGAGGCGCGGGCGCCCTTGGCGCGGATCTCGCGGGCCAGCCGGACGGGGGCGGCGGCGGCCTCCACGTGGAAGGTGATCGAGCCGGCGCCGGCCTCGACGTACTGCGGGGCCCAGCGGTCCGGGTCCTCGATCATCAGGTGGCAGTCGAGCGGGATGTCGGTGGCCCGGGCGAGCGATTCGACCACCGGGACGCCCAGGGTCAGGTTCGGCACGAAGTGGTTGTCCATGACGTCCACGTGCAGCCAGTCGGAGCCCCGGACCGCCTCGGCCTCGTCGGCGAGCCGGGCGAAGTCGGCGGAGAGGATGCTGGGGCTGATCTGGGGCATGGCCGACTACCTTCGTACGAGGGCTTGCGAGGGCTGGGCACCCGGGAGGCGGGCGCCTCGGGCCATCATCTCGCGCCGTACGGCCGTCGACCGCACCCGCCGACCGGCGCGTGACCGTGATCACACGCTGCCCGGGTTGCCGGGACGGCCCCGGTGGCGGTCAGCTCTGGAGCGACCGCCGGTGCCCTCCCGTTCGTCGGGCCCCGCCCACGAAGAGGAAGGTGTCTCGATTGTCCGAACCCGTCCACCCCGCCCGCGCGCTCTGGTGGCTCTTCGAACCGGTGTACGCCGTCACCTTCCTCCAGCCCGAGAGCCGGGCGGCGTTCGAGGCGGCCGGGCTGGACGGCGGCTGGCACGGCTACTTCGCCGCCCGCTCGGCCCCGCTGGGCGCGGTGGGCGCCCCGCCGGTGATCGCCGCGTTCTTCAGCTTCGCCCCGGCGGCGGTCGAACGCGCCCTCCCCCGGGTGTGGACCAGGGCCAGCCCCGAGCGGGTGCTCGCGGCCAGGACCGAGGGCTCGGCGGCGGTGCTGGCCCGGCTGCTGGCGCCGGTGGCGCCCGAGCTGGTCGAGACCGCGGCGACGGCGCTGGAGGAGGCCGTGGACCGGGCGGACTGCGCGGGCCGGGTGCTGGCCGCCGCCAACGCCGCGCTGCCCCGACCCACGGACGCGGACGTGTACGGGCGGCTGTGGCACGCCGCGACCGTGCTGCGCGAGCACCGCGGGGACGGCCACGTGGCCGCGCTGGTCGCCGCCGGGCTGGACGGCTGCGAGGCGCCGGTGCTGCACTGCGCCACGGGCGCCTCCCGCAAGGTGCTCCAGCCGCTGCGGGGGTGGACGGACGAGGAGTGGGAGGCCGCGGCGGCGCGGCTGGTCGGCCGGGGCTGGCTGACGGCGGCGGGCGCGGTCACCGAACTTGGCCGGATCCGGCACCGGGAGCTGGAGGCGGCCACCGACCTGGCCGCCGGCCGGGTCTGGGAGCACCGGCCGGACGGCGAACTCGACTGCCTGACCGCCGCGTTGCGGCCGATCGCGGCGATCTGCCGGGCCGAGATGCCGATCGACCCGCTCGCGATGCCGCCGGTGCGGGCCTGAGCGGATCCCCACCCGGGACCCGCCGGGGACCCACCCGACACCCGCCCGACCGCCCCCGGCCACCCGCCCGCACACCCCCGACACCCCCGCACGTGACCGTCGTCACACCCCGCCGGGGATTACCGGGGCCGTCCCCGTGGTCATCAGCACGTGAACGGCCCACGCACCCGCCCGGGCGACCCCGACGATCCGCCGCCCGCGCGACCGCCGCCGCCGTACCGACCAGCCGAGCTCCCCGCGCCCGCCCGGAGCCCCGTCCGAGGAAGGTCTCCCGATGGCCGATCTCGTCCATCCCGCCCGCGCGCTCTGGTGGCTCTTCGAGCCGGTGCACGCCGTCACCTACTTCGAGCCCGAGTGTCGCGACGCCTTCGAGGCGGCCGGCCTGCGCGGCTTCTGGCGCGGCTACTTCGCCGGCCGCTCCGCCCCGCTCGGCGCGGTGGACGCGCCGCCGGTGACCGCCGCGTTCTTCAACTTCGCCCCGGCGATGGTCGAGCGGGCCCTGCCCGCGCTGTGGTCGCTGGCCAGCCCGGAGGAGGCGCTGGCCGCCCGCAGCAAGGGTGCGGGCGCCGCGCTGGCCCGGCTGCTGGAGCACGTGGACCGCGGTCTGGTCGAGCGGGCGGTCGAGACCATGGAGCAGTCCGCCGAGCGGCTGGACTGCGCCGGCCGGGTGCTGGCCGCCGCCAACGCGGCGCTCCCGGCCCCGCCGGGGCTGTACGAGCGGCTCTGGCGGGCCGCCACCGTGATGCGCGAGCACCGCGGGGACGGTCACGTGGCCGCGCTGGTCGCGGCCGGGCTGGACGGCTGTGAGGCCCTGGTGGTCCGCTGCGCGATGGACATGCGGCGCGAGCAGCTCCAGCCGGTGCGCGGCTGGACGGACACCGAGTGGGAGGCCGCCGCCGAGCGCCTGGTCGAGCGGGGCTGGCTGACCGCGACCGGCTCGCTGACCGAGCTGGGCCGGACCCACCACCAGGCCCTGGAGGCCGCCACCGACCTGGCCGCCGCGCGCGTCTGGGAGGACTACCCGCGCGCCGAACTCGATTCCCTGGCCGCCGCGTTGAAGCCGATCTCGGCCCTGTGCCGGAGCAGCCTGCCGTTCTACCCGGTGGGGCTGCCGGACAACACCTGACCGTCGTCGGCGCCGGGCGGGCCGAGCACGATCCCCCGCCCGGCGTAGAACGGTCCGAAGGAGCGCCACGGCACCCGGGCGAAGGCCTGCGACTCCCCCGGGAAGCCGGAGGGGTTGTGGATCAGCAGCGCCGTCCCGGTGGTCCCCACCGCCAGCACCAGGTGGCCGCCGCGCCGCACCGGCTCGGGCCCGTGCGGCTCCCGGATCGACGGGTGCACCGAGAGCATCACCAGCCGCCCGGCCGCCAGCTCGTCCGCGACCTGCGCGGGCGTCGACTCCGTCGCCCGGGCGGCCAGTCCCCAGCGCCGCCGGGCGTAGTCGGCGAACGGCACGTGGACCAGCCCGCGCAGGCTGTCGCCGTCCCGGACGTACGCGCCGGCCGCCAGGCACTCACGGGCCAGCACCATCGCCGCCGGGGTGACGCCCCACCAGTGCTCCAGGGCCATCCGCAGGCAGGCGACGCCGCAGAGCCGCCAGGACCACCAGGCGTACTCCTCCGGGGTGGCGGCCCCGGACTGCCCCCAGCGCGGGTCCCGCGCGGCGTCCAGCCGCCCGTCGACGATGTCCCGCACCAGCTCCGCGGACTCCCACTGCGCCCGGTAGGGCACCTCGTGCACCACCCGCGCCGGCCGGACGGCGCCCTCCTGATCGACCATCCCCCGACGCTCCCACACCGGGGTCGCCGGACGGACTCACGACACTCCTTGAGCGCCCGTCCGGTCGTCGGCGCCGTCCGCGACGTACGGGCAGCTCAGGCCGTCCGGACCGGCCGTCGCACCCTCCGCCTGCTCCGCGCCGCCCGCCCCGTCGGAGCCGTCGCCCGAGCGGAAGGCCAGGCGCTGGGCGGCGTGCCGGCCGCGCGCCTCCAGCGGCAGCTGGCCGGTGGCGCCGGCCAGGCCGAACGCCGGCATGTCGAAGTAGATCGACTCGTAGCCGCCCTCGGGGACGATGTACGTCTCGTGCCAGAGCCCGACGTGACCGCGCAGCTTGCCCTCCCGGATCTTCCGGTTGGCTATGCCCCAGACGGTGTGGTGGAAGCCGTCCGGTGCGCTCGCGTAGCGGTACAGGTGCTCCTTCGACTCCCAGTACTGGACGACGTAGTACGTCCGCGGCGAGGCGGTGAGCAGGATGCGGCCGCGCAGGCCGCGCTCGGGGCTGCGGGCCAGCTCGTAGAGCATCCGGAACATCGCGAACATCACCGGGCCCCAGTGGTGCACCGCCCAGAAGCGGTTGATCCGCATGCCGATCAGCAGCACCACGGTGTCGCCGGTGGCGGCGGCGGTGGTGTAGCCCGGTTGCGGCTTGGCGAACAGCGGCATCTGTGCCTCCCGGTACTCGCGCTCACGACTCGCGCTCACGACTCACGACTCGCGCTCATGTAATCGGCGATTACATCAGCGCGCACCAGGCCGGTCAAGGTTCGCCGCAGCCACAATTCCGTTACCGCTCAGGAGGGTTGACCGTCCCGGCGATCCCCGCGCGGAAGGTGTCCAGGACCCGGACGGCCAGCTCCTCCGCCCGCTCGGCGGGCAGGTAGCCGTCCACGATCATCTGCGCCAGCCCGTACACCAGCGCCTGCCCGGACAGCAGCACCAGCTCCGGATCGCCGGGGCCGACCCGCCCGGCCTGCTGGTCCGCCACCACCAGGCCGGCGAACGCCCGGTCCAGGCCGTCCAGTTGCTCCCGCAGCTGCGGGTCCCGGGGGGCCGAGAACACCCGCGAGCGCACCAGCTCGAACCGCCGCGGATGGCGCAGCGCGTACCGGACGAAGCCCAGCCCGAGTGCCCGCATCGCCGACCCGCCGACCGCCTCGGCGGCCGCCACCTCCACCTCCTGCCAGCGCGCGAAGTCCGCCAGCACCCGGTCCGCCAGCGCCGTCAACAGCGCCTGCTTGTCGGCGAAGTGGCGGAACGGCGCCCCCGCCGAGACCCCCGCCCGGCGCGCCACCTCGCGCACGCTCACCTTCTCCTGGCCCTGCTCGTCCAGCACCTCGAACGCCGCCGCCACCAAGGCCTCCGGCAGCGCCCCGTGGTGGTAGGCGCCCCGGTCCCGCTCCCTGATCCGTTCCGTCATACCCGTCTTGCTACCACAGCGCCGGGGTGTCGGGGCGGCGCGTCCCCGGCCCCTCGCGCACCAGCTCCTCGCGCACCAGCCCCGGCACCCCGGACGGCGGGGTGCCGGGGCCGGGCGGCCCGCGGGTCTACCAGGCGTAGTCCTCGGGGGCCGGCTTGTGGCCGGGGAAGAGCTCGTCGAGGCGGTCCAGGGTCTTCTGGTCGAGGTCCAGGTCGAGCGCCCGGAGGGCGGCGTCGAGGTGGGCGGGGGTGCGGGGGCCGATGATGGGGGCGGTGACGGCGGGGCGGGAGAGCAGCCAGGCGAGCGCGAGGTCGGCCGGGTCGGTGCCGAGTTCGTCGGCGAAGTCCTCGTAGGCCTGGAGCTGTTCGCGGTGCTTGTCCAGGAGTTCGCTCGCGTAGCCCATGGCACTGCGGCCGCGGGTGCCCTCGCGCTCCTTGCGCAGGACGCCGCCGAGCAGGCCGCTGCGCAGCGGGGACCACGGGATCAGCCCGAGGCCGTAGTGCTGGAGGGCGGGGATGACCTCCAGTTCGATCGCCCGGTCGAGGAGGTTGTAGAGGGACTGCTCGCTGACCAGGCCGAGGAAGTGCCGGGAGCGGGCGGCCTCCTGGGCCTGGGCGAGGTGCCAGCCGGCGAAGTTGCTGGAGCCGACGTAGATGATCTTGCCCTGGGCGACCAGGACCTCCATCGCCTGCCAGATCTCCTCCCAGGGCGTGGCCCGGTCGATGTGGTGCATCTGGTAGAGGTCGATGTGGTCGGTCTGCAGCCGGCGCAGGCTGGCCTCGACGGCCTTGCGGATGGCGAGGGCGGAGAGCTTGCCGTCGTTGGGCCAGTCGCTGGTGTTCGCGTAGGCCTTGGTGGCCAGGACGGTGCGCTCGCGGCGGCCGCCGCCCTGGGCGAACCAGCGGCCGATGATCTCCTCGGTGCGGCCCTGGAGGTTGCCCTCGCTGTCGCGGCCGTAGGAGTTCGCGGTGTCGAAGAAGTTGATGCCGCGCTCGTGGGCGGTGTCCATGAGGCGGTGGGCCTCGGCCTCCTCGGTGTGGGGGCCGAAGTTCATGGTGCCGAGGCAGAGGCGGGAGACGGTCAGGCCGGTACGGCCGAGGTGGGTGTACTCCATGGCGCCCCACCTAAAGCCACACCGGCCACGGTGTCCAGCACATTACGGCGACCCGGCGGGTCACCGCCCGTGCGTGGCGAACTTCCGTACGGCCAGCGGCCCGCAGAGCGCCAGCAGGGCGGCGCTCCACAGCAGCGTGGCGAGGACGGCGTGCTGCATCGGCCACGCGGAGCCGGGCGCCGCCGGGTTGCCGAAGAGTTCCCTGCTCGCCTCCACCACGGAGCTGATCGGGTTCCAGTCGGCGATCACCCGCAGCCAGCCGGGCATCCCGCCGGTGGGCACGTAGGCGTTGGTGACCATCGCCAACGGGAAGACGACGACGGAGAGTTGCCCGGCGGCCTCCTCCTTGCCGACGGCCAGGCCGAGCAGCGTGCCGACCCAGGTCATCACGAAGCGGAAGAGCAGCAGCAGTGCGAACCCCTCCAGCGCGTCGGCGGCGCCGTGCCGGGCGCGCCAGCCGGCGGCCAGTCCGACCAGGGCCAGCAGGGCCAGCACGACGACGCTGACCAGCAGGTCGGCGAGGTTCTGCCCGAGCAGGAGTCCGGTACGGGAGACCGGCATCGAGCGCAGCCGGTCGGTGACCCCGCGCCCGACGTCCCGGGCGGCGCCGACCATGGTGGGCATGATGCCGTTGGTGGCGACCATGGCGAACAGCCCGGGCATCAGGAACTCCCGGTAGTCCCCGCCGCCGGGCACCTGCATGGCGCTGCCGAAGACGTACCCGAAGACCACCACCATGACCACCGGAACGCCCAGCGAGGCGGCCAGCAGGCCGGGCGAGTGGCGGTAGTTGAGCAGGATGCGGAGCATCGACGTCCAGGTGTCGGAGACCAGCCGGGCGCCGAGCGAGGGGCGCGCGGCGGCGGGGACGGCGGTGCGGGCGGACGTGCGGACGGCGGTGGCCATCAGGCGGCCCTCCCCAGCTCGGCGTTCTCCCGGGTCTTCCCGGTGAGGGCGAGGAACACGTCGTCGAGCGAGGGCGCCCGGACGGCGACGTCCTCGGCGACGACCCCGGCCCCGTCCAACTCCCGCACCAGCGCGGGCAGCAGGACGGACGCCCCGGGTGCGGTCAGCACCGTGACCGTCCGCTCGGCGACGTCCACCTGGGCGTCGCCGCCCGACAGGGCGGACAGCACCACGGCGGTGGCGGCGAGCTGCTCCACCGTGGCCAGGGTCACCGAGACCTGGCTGCCGATCGCCGCCTTGAGCCGCTCGGGTGGGCCGGTGGCGATCGCGGCGCCGTGGTCGACCACCACGACGTCGTCGGCGAGCCGGTCGGCCTCCTCCAGGTACTGGGTGGTGAGCAGCACGGTGGTGCCGCCGTCGGCCAGCTCCTTGACGGTGTCCCAGATCCCCTGGCGGCTGCGCGGGTCGAGCCCGGTGGTGGGCTCGTCCAGGAACAGCACCGGCGGGCTGGTGACCAGGCTGGCGATCAGGTCGAGGCGCCGGCGCATGCCGCCGGAGTAGGTGCGCACCAGCCGGTCGCCGGCCTCGGCGAGGCCGAAGCGGGTGAGCAGTTCGTCGGCGCGCTCCCGGGCCCGGCGGGCGCCGAGGCGGTGCAGCCGGCCGAACAGCCGGAGGTTGTCCCGGCCGGTGATGCCCTCGTCCAGTGCGGCGTGCTGGCCGGCCAGGCCGATCGCCCGCCGGACCTCCTCGGCCTCGCGGACGGCGTCGTGCCCGGCGACCCGGACGGTGCCCTCGTCGGGGGCGACCAGGGTGGCGAGGACGCGCACGGCGGTGGTCTTGCCGGCGCCGTTGGGGCCGAGCAGACCGCAGACGGTCCCGGCCGGCACGGTCAGGTCGAGGCCGCGCAGGGCCTCGGTGGCCCCGAAGCGTTTCCGCACGCCCGCCATCTCGATGGCGGGTCGGGAGGTGTCGGACATGGCTACGCCCTTCTCTAGGTACAGCGTACGTAGAAGCTGAACGCCATGCTACTACGTACGACGTACGTATCTAAGATGGGGAAGCGAGGTGATCTTCCAGTGCCGTCCAGCAAGCCCCCCAGCACTCCCGACCGGCCCGACCAGCCCGAGCAGCCCGCGCGGCCCACGCCGCCCGAGGCCCCTGAGCTGATCTGGCTGCGCCCCGAGCGCACCGGCCGCGGCCCGCGGCCGGCCCACAGCCGCGACTCCATCGCGGCGGCCGCCATCGTCATCGCCGACGCCGAGGGCCTGGAGGCCGTCTCGATGCGCCGGGTCGCGGCCGCGCTCGGCGCGGGCACCATGTCGCTCTACAACTACGTGCCGAAGAAGGAGCACCTGCTCGACCTGATGCTCGACGCGGCCACCGCCGAGTACCGGCTGCCGCCCGCCCCGAGCGGAGACGTCCGCGCCGACCTGGCGGGCCTCGCGCACGAGCAGCTCGCGCTCCTGCGCCGCCACCCCTGGCTGCCCGCCCTGGTCCTCGCCCGCCCGGGCATCGGCCCCAACGCCCTGCGCTACACCGACCACTTCCTCGCCGTCACCGCCCCCACCGGCCTGCCGGGCGGGGCCCGGATGGAGGCGATGGCGCTGTTCAACGGCTTCATCTGCCAGTTCGCCCAGTACGAGCAGACGGCGGCCGCGGGCGCCAAGTGGCAGGCGGAGATGGTCGGTTACCTCACCCAGGCGGCGATGAGCGGCGCCTACCCGAACCTGGCCCAGGCCTTCGCCACCGCGGGCCCGCCCGCCGACCCGGACCAGGCCTTCGACCGCACCCTGGACCGGGTCATCCACGCCATCCTGGCGCCCGCGGCGGGGGGTTAGGGCGCACGGCCCGCGGCGGGGGGTTGAGACGCACGGCCCCGCCGCGGGGAGGTCAGCCCAGGACCTCCCGGGTCAGCACCCCGGCCGCCCGGCCGTCCACCAGCACCACCACCGCCGGGCGCCCGCCCGCCAGCGCCGCCCGCGCCTCGGCGGCCGACTGCCCGACCCCGACCGTCGGCAGGGCCGGCCCGAGCAGCGGGCGTACCGGGTCGTCCGGCTCGGCCCCGCCCTCGGCCAGCGCGGCCGTGAGCACCTCCCGGGACACCGAGCCGACCACCTCGGTCGCGCTCACCCCGTACGGCCGCGCCGCCCGCGCCAGCACCGCCGGGGCGATCCCGCCGGGCGCCGCCCGCAGCGCCTCCAACGCCCCGGCCACGGTGAGGTCCGCGCCGACGGCGACCAGCGGCCCGGCGGCGTCCAGCAGTTCCCGCAGACCGCCCGCCCCCTCCTCCGCTTCCTCCCGGTCCTCCAGGAAGCCCCACTCCCGCATCCAGGCGTCGCTGTGCACCTTGGACAGGTAGGAGCGGCCCGAGTCCGGCAGCACCACCACGACCAGGCCATCCGGCCCCAGCCCGCGCGCCACCCGCAGCGCCGCCGCCACCGCCGTACCGGAGGAGGGCCCGGCCAGGATGCCCTCCTCGCGGGCCAGCCGGCGGGCGGTCAGCAGCGACTCGCGGTCCGGGATCCGTTCGTAGGAGTCGATGACCTCCGAGTCCAGGGCCTGCGGCCAGCGGTCCTCGACCGTCTCGGGGTGGAGGAAGTGGCCGATGCTCTCCACGAACCACGGGCTGCCGTCCCCGCCGCCGTAGGAGGAGGACTCCGGGTCCGCGCCGACGACCGTCACCGAACCGCCGGACACCTGCTTGAGGTACCCGCCGGTGCCGGTGACGGTGCCGCCGGTGCCGACGCCCGCGACGAAGTGGGTCACCCGGCCGCCGGTCTGCTCCCAGACCTCCGGGCCGGTGGTCCGGAGGTGCGCGTCAGGATTGGCCAGGTTGTCGTACTGGTTGGCGAGCCAGGCGCCGGGGATCTCCTCGCTGAGCCGCGTGACCACGTTGAACAGGTGCCGCGGGTCCTCCTGCGCCACCGCCGTCGGTGCGAGCACCACCTCCGCGCCGTACGCCCGCAGGATGTCGGCCTTCTCCGGCGCCGACTTGTCCGACACCCCGGCGATCACCCGGTAGCCGCGCTGCCGCCCGACGAGGGCCAGCCCGATCCCGGTGTTCCCGGAGGTCGCCTCGATGATCGTCCCGCCCGGGCCCAACAGCCCGTCCCGCTCGGCGGCCAGCACCATGGACAGCGCGGCGCGGTCCTTGACGCTGCCGCCGATGTTGAGGAACTCGGCCTTGGCGTAGACCGGCGCGGCGATCCCGGCGCCCAGCCGGGCCAAGCGGATCAGCGGCGTCCCGCCGATCGCGTCCAGGACGGATTCGTGCACTGCGGTCATGTCGGCAGCTCCCTCACTGCGTACGGACGTGTCCGCCCGAGCCTGCCCACGCCCGCGCCCGGCCATCCGTCCCGTCCGCCCCGCCCACCCGGGCGGCCCCGACCGGCCCGGCGCACCACCCCGACCGCCGCGACGCACCGCCCGACCGGCCGCCCGCTAGAGTCCCCGGCATGTCCCGCCTCAAGATCGAGATATCCGTCCCGGAGAGCCACGTCGAGCAGGTCGTCGACGCCCTCCACGCCGCCGGCGCCGGCCGGATCGGCGAGTACTCCCGCTGCGCCAGCGTCTGGCGGGTCACCGGCACCTGGCTGCCCTCCGCCGCCGCCCGGCCCCACCTGGGCACGGCCGGCGAGGTGGAACGGGCCGAGGAGTGCCGGGTGGAGTCCTCCTGCGAGCGGGAGCAGGCCGCCGCCGTGCTCGCGGCCGTGCGCGCCGCCCACCCGTACGAGGAGCCGGTGGTCAACTTCCTGCCGCTGTACGACCCCGCCGCGGACTGAGCCGGACGGCCCGCCGCCGGCCCGCCCACGGCCCGCTGACCACCCGCCGGACGGCCCTCGGGCGGCCCGCCCGCCCCATCCGCCCCACCCTCCCCGACCCGGGGAAATCCCCTCGTCCCGACCGTCCTGACGCCGTACCGTGGTCCGGTCAACGATCTTGGAGCATGCGGAACGGGGCGGTACACCATGCAGGACTACCAGGGCTGGGTCGACGAGCGCTTCGGCGCCGTCGCCGACGCCTTCGCGGGCAACTTCGCGGCTTTCCCCGAACTCGGCTCCGCCGTCACGGTCTTCGTCGGCGGCCGCAAGGTGGTCGAGCTGTGGGGCGGCACCGCCGACCAGCGGACCGGCCGGGCCTGGACGCAGGACACCGTCGTCCCGGTGTTCTCCTGCGCCAAGGGCGCGGTGAGCATCAGCGCCCTGCTGCTCGCCCAGCAGGGCCGCCTCGACCTGGACGCCCCGGTCGCCCGATACTGGCCCGAGTTCGCGCGCCACGGCAAGCAGGACGTCACCGTCCGGACGATCCTCGGCCACCGGGCGGGCATCCCGGCCCTGGACGCGGTGCTCCCGTTCGAGGAGGTCGCCGCCTGGGATCCGGTGATCCGCGCGATCGAGGCCCAGCAGCCGCTCTGGGAGCCGGGCACCACCTACGAGTACCACGGCCACGTGTTCGGCTTCGCCGTCGGCGAGGTGATCCGCCGGATCACCGGCCTGACCCCGGGCGCGTTCCTGCGCGAGGAGATCGCCGGGCCGCTCGGCCTGCCGCTGTGGATCGGCCTGCCGGAGAGCGAACTCCCGCGCCTGGCCCGGCTGGTGGAGGCCGAGGGCCGCCGCCCGATGCCCGGCCCCGAGCACCTGCTCACCCGGATCGTCACCATGAACGGCGCCCTGGTGTTCCCCGGTCTGGACGTGCCGCACGGCTGGAACGACCCGGCCCTGCACGCGATCGAGCTGCCCGGCGCGGGCGCGGTCGCCTCCGCCACCGGACTGGCCGGCCTGTACGCGGCCGCGGCCACCGGCCTGGACGGCGGCCCCCGGCTGCTCTCCGCCGACACCGTGACCGACGCGGTGCGCGAAGTCTCCTCCGGCCAGGGCTTCCTGGGCTTCGACATGGGCGCCCGCTGGGGCTCCGGCCTGCTGCTGGACTCCGCCGGGTTCCGCCCGCTGCTCGGCGCGCGCAGCTTCGGCAACGACGGCGCCGGCGGCCAGTTCGCCTTCGGTGACGACGAGTTCGGCGTCGGCTTCGGCTACGTCGCGAACCGGATGATCGGCCACGGCGACGCCCGCGCCAACCGGCTGATCGAGGCGGTGCGCGGGTGCCTGGGGTGACGGACTTCCTCGACCGGCTCACCCGGTTCTTCGCCACCGGCGCCCTCGGTGAACTGCGCTACGGCGCCCGGCTGTCCGAGCTCTCCGCCCGCTACGGCGCCCCGTGGGACGGCGGCCGGATCCACCGCGAGGGCCGCTGGCCACACGCCTTCGGCTTCGGCGACGCGCTCACGGTGTTCTGCCACTGCCGGCAGCTCCGTTCGGTGTCCCTGGCGACCTGGCAGGGCGAACTCGAACTCCCCGTGGACGGCGGCGGGACGCGGACCTACCGGACCGCCGTCGTCGAGTCCGAGCTGACCGCCGCACTCACCGCGGCGGGCTGCACCTGGCGGACGGTGGAGTACGAGAACCTGCCCGACCAGCGGACCCTGGAGTTCTCGCCCGTCGAGGACGTCTGGGTGGCCCTGATCCTCACCGACCGCGAGAACCGGGAGGACCCGCCGCTCGCGGACTGGATGCTGTACAAGGTGATGATGTGGGGCTGGGACCACGTCGACTGCCCGGGGCCCGACCCGTCCCTCCCGGACGACGGCTGGGACTCGTCCGAACTCTGAGGCGGCGCCGGGCCGTTCCGTCCCCTGTGCGGAACGGCCCGCCGCCTTCCGGCTCCTTGAGCAGGAACCAGCTCCTTGAGCGGGAACCGGCTACTTGAGCGGGAACCGGCTACTTGAGCAGGAAGTCGTAGACCGCCTGCCGCCCCGCCGGGTTGGCCGCCCGGGTCTGCACCGAGTGCGCCGCCCCCGGGACGATCACGACCTGCGGGTCGTGCGTCAGCTTCGCCTGCTGGTACAGCCACTCGTACGGGGTGGAGAGGTCCCGGTCCCCGCCGAGCAGCAGCACCGGCACGTTCGGCAGCTTGCGGTGCGCCGGCGGCAGCGGCGGCACCTGCTCGCGCGGCCAGTCCAGGCAGACCAGCAGGCTGCCGAGGCCGGTCGCGGTCGCCGGGTCGTACGGCCAGGTCTGCTCGGCCGTCAGGTTCTTCCGGGTCCGCTCCAGCGCGGCCGCCCGGCCCGCCACGGGGGTGTCCGAGGAGCCCCACGGGTAGCGCCCGTCGGCGCACAGGGTGGCGGCGTGCAGGCCCTGGCTGAGCAGTTCGGCCGGGGCGGCGTCGTTCTTGTGGACGTCGTCGATGAAGGACTGGAGCTTCTGCGGGTTGCCGCCGGCCGCTTCGTGCAGGGCTTCCGGCACCCCGCCGTAGTTGGGGTCGGCGAACTCGTAGCTGGTGAGCGCGTCCAGGATCTGCGCGCCGTTGCCGTACTTCTGCACGGTGGTGGCGAGGTCGGCGGCCGGGTCGGTGGTGCAGCCGGTGGCCTGGCAGGCGGTGCGCAGCACCCGGGCGGTGGCGGGCAGCGCGATCAGGTCCATCGGGTCGTAGCCGCCCTGCGGCACGACCGAGTCGAGCACCAGCCGGTCGACGTGCGCCGGGTGGGCGAGGGCGTAGCGCTCGGCGACGAAGGTGCCGTAGGAGACGCCGTCCAGGGTGATCCGCCGGTCGCCGAGGGCCTGGCGCAGCAGGTCGATGTCGGCGACGGTGTCCGCGCTGCTGTAGTAGCGGGCGTTCGGGCCGAGGGCGGTGGCGCAGTCGGCGATGGACTGCTTGCGGGGTACGGCGAGGTCGGAGGAGCCCATGTCCTCCTGGAGGCCGGGGCACTGGAGGGCCCGCTCGCCGGTGCCGCGCTGGTCGTACATGATCAGGCGGTAGTCCTTGAGGACGGGCTCCAGCTTGCTCGCGATCCGGCGGATCAGCGGGACGCCGGGCTGGCCGGGGCCCCCGGCGAGGAACACCAGGTCGCCCTTGGGGGCGTCGGCGTTGCCGGTCATCGCCACGTCGAGCTGGAGGGTGCCGGGGGTCCCGCCGCTGTGGTCGAGCGGCACGGTGAGGGTTCCGCAGGTGAATTCGGGCGCGCCCTGGCAGGGTGCCTGCCCGGTGACGCCGCCGCCGTGGCGCTGGGGTTCGGCCGGGGCGGCGACGGCGGGGCCGGCCAGGGTGGTGCCGGCGACCACCGCGACGGCGCCCAGCAGGGCGGCGATGCGGCCGCGCGTGCTCGTCATGTTCGTCGGGGTTCCTTCCGCTCGCGCCGCGTCCGTGCTGACGCGGTCACGGGAGAAGCCTGCGCCCGGGCGACTTCGATGGCGAGCATTCGTGTCAGGATTCGACCAGGGTCGAAGGGTTGACGACCGAAAGGGCGACAAAGCCGACCGTTCCGGCCGGCCGGCAGAGGGGTGGACGGCATGATCCGGCTCACGATCGACTCGACCGGGCTCGCCCGCACCCGGTTCGTCGTCTCCCCGTTGCACGAGGCGGTCAACACCCTGATGGCCGCCTCCGCGCTCAACTCCCGCACCGGCCCGTACGCCTGGGTCGGCCGGACCCGCCGGGTGCTGCGCCGGGAGGGGCTGGAGCTGCTGTCCGGGCTGGCGCTGGAGCGGGCCGGCGGCTACCTCCCCGACTTCCTCGCCCCGCACCCGACCGGCCCGGACCCGACGATCGCCGAGCAGCTGACGGCCGTCCGCCGCGCCGACCCGGAGCGGGTGCTGGCCGAGTTGGACACCGTCCGCCACGGGCTGCCCGCCGCCAACCTGGCCGGCCGGCCGCTGCCGGACGTGGTGCTGCGCACGCTGCGGCGCGGCCCGCGCCACTTCGCCGAGCGGGTCGCGGACGAGCTGGGCCGGTACTGGGAGCTGGCGGTCGCCCCGTACTGGCCGGACGCCCGCGCGGTGCTGGACGCCGAGATCGACCAGCGCGGCCGGCACGTCGCCCGGTACGGCACCGGTTCGCTGTTCAACTCGCTCTCCCCGGAACTCTCCTGGTCGAACGGGATGATCCAGCTGGAGAGCCGCTTCGAGGTGAACCTGCCGGCCCGCATGGTGCTGCTGATGCCGACGCTGGTCAGCCGCTCGATCCACGTCATCCTCGACACGGTCGACGGCTGCCACCGGGCGCCGACGCTGATGTACCCGATCACACCGTCCGTGCCCGCGCCCCGGACACCCGCGCCCGCCCTGGCCCAGCTGGTCGGGCCCACCCGGGCGGACCTGCTGGCCGCACTGGTCGACCCGGCGACCACCGCAGCGCTGGCCGCCCGGCACTTCCTCAGCGCCGGAACGGTCTCGTACCACCTGGGGGTGCTGCACCGCTCGGGGCTGGTCAGCCGGGTCCGCAGCGGGCGGGAGGTGCTGTACCGGCGGACGCCGCGCGGGGAGGAGCTGGTGACGGCGCCCTGAGGAGCGCACCGCGAAGGGCGCATGAGCGGGCGTGTGCTCCCGATTTCGCGCCCCTCAGGTCCGTTTCACACCAATGCGCGCGGGAGCACCACCCGCACCCATTCCTCCGGCTGCGACAGGTGCGGAGCGTGACCGGCGCCCTGGTAGAGGTGCCGTTCCGCCTTCGCGAGGGTGAGGTCGATGATGTCCAGCACCTCGCCGTACATCGGCGGGCTGTCGTCGCTCTGCGTGAGCAGCACGGCCTCGGTGAAGTCGCCGAGCGCGGTCAGGTCCAGATCCAGCGCGTCCGGGTCCCGCAACTCGTCCAGGTAGGTCGGGGCGTTGCGGATGAAGGTGTGCCGCACCGGTGCGGGCAACTGGGCCCACGCCCCCGGCCCGAAGGCGACCGTCTCCACGAACAGCTCCGCCGCCGCGGCCGACTCCGCCTGCTCCAGCAGCTCCCGGACGGCGGCGATCCGGACGGCGAGGGCGGCGGCGATCGGCCGCAGCTCCGGGTCGGTGAGCAGGACGCCGGTGCCCGGCGGCTCGTGCACGGCGATCCCCCGCAGCAGGTCGGGCCGGGCGGAGGCGAGCCGCAGCGCGATCAGCGCACCGTACGAGTTCCCGCAGACGAAGGCCGGCGCGAGGCCGAGGCCCTCGATCAGCCCGGCCAGGTCGGCGGCGTCCTCGTGCACCGAGCCCTGGGTCAGCGGGTCCTCGCTGCGGCTGTGGCCCCGGCGGTCGTAGGCGACGACGGTGGTGGACTCGGCAAGGCCCGGCATCACCCGGGCCCAGGAGTCCGCGTCGGTCCACGAGCCGTGCACCAGGACGACACCGGGGCCTTCGCCTTGGGCCTCGTAGTGCAGCCCGACCCCGTTCACCCTGATCTCGGCCATCACGAGCCTCCCGATGTCGGCGGTGCTCCCTCACCAGCCTGACACAGGCGCGCGGAACGGACAGATCGGTCAGGGCGGTCACAGCGGTCAGAGCGGTCAGATCGGGGACTCGAAGAGGTGCGGCTCCCAGTGACCGAGCCAGGAGGAGGTGGAGGAGGGCAGGGCCAGGCCCTCGGTGGACTCGTCGTAGGGGAGGAAGGAGGTGGGCGCGAACCAGCCCTCGCCGGGGTCGATGCGCAGGCGGAGCAGGCGCAGCGGGCGGTGCAGCGCGAGGTACATGCGCAGGTCGTCGGTGGAGGGGCGGTGCTGTTCGTAGCGCTCCTGGACGCAGCGGCAGATGGTCAGGATGTCGGTGTCGGCGAGGAGGAGGTAGCGGGGGCCGGGCCCGAGGTTCACGCACAGTCGTCGGCGGGCCTTCCGGCGCTCGCCGTAGGGGAGGTTCTGGTGGTTGTCGATGTGGAGGCCGGGGCGCCGGCCGGACTCGGGGAGGACGTGGGTGGTGGACTGCCCGGGCGGGTCGTCGGCGTCACCGAGGGTGACGGGGTGCGGATCGCCGAGGGTCTCGACCAGCGCGGCGAGGGTGTCGCGGTCGGTGACGGTGTCGGGGAGCCGGAACAGCTCGACCAGACCGGAGGCGGGGGTGAAGTAGCCGGGGGCGAACCGCTCGGGGTAGCCGCCGGGGAGGGGCTCCCAGGCGGTGGGGTCGGGGACGGCGGCGCCGGTCTCGTAGTCGGGCTCGAAGTAGAGGCGACGGGGGCGGCCGTAGTCGCAACGGGCGTGCAGGGCGGCGGGGTTGCGGAAGGCGATCGCGGCGGGGTGCATGGCGGGTGGACTTCCTTGCGGGGTGATCGACAGGGGTAGGGAGGTCAGGTGAGGAGGACGCGCGCCCAGACGCGCTTGCCCGAGCCCCGGCGGACGACGACGCCGAAGTCGAGCGAGAGTTCGCGGACGAGCTGGATGCCCCGGCCGCCCTCGTTGAAGCGGCGCAGGCGGGGCTTCTGGAGCGGCAGGTCGAAGCGCGGGTCCCAGACTTCGAGGCGGCAGTCGCCGCTGAACTCCTGGAGGTAGAGGCGGACTTCGCCGTCGCCCTGGCAGGCGTGGACGACGGCGTTGGTGACGAGCTCGGAGCCGATGAGGACGAGGTCGTCGACCTTGTCGCCGCAGTAGCCCCAGAGGCCGAGCTGGTTGCGGATGTGGCGCCGGGCGATGCGGACCGAGGTGGAGTGCTCGGTGAGGGTGAGCTCGGAGGTGCGGAGGAGAGGTGTGCTCAACGCGGACATGGGTGCCCCTTCGCTTCGACACGACGTCAGTTACGTGTCCGTGCGGTCACGTTGAGTGTGGAGGAGTTCGATTTGAGTTTGCAACCCAAACAGCTCCAAAGAGGAAACAAATTAGTTGATCTTGAACGCGGCTAGACTGGACCCACACCCAAGGGAGGGCAGCGTTGGGCACGGACCCGTCAGTGATCAGGAACATCCGCCTCGGAGAAGAACTGCGGCAGTGGCGGCTGGAGAACAACAAGACGCTGGCCGACGTCACCACCGGCTTGAGAGGCTGGAATCCGGCTCGGCTGAGCAAGATCGAACGAGCCCGTCTACCAGTGAGCGCCGCCGACTTGGCCGCCTATCTGGACCACTGCGGAATCACCGGGGATGACCGCGCCGAGATCGAGCATCTCGCCACCGACGGTCCTTCGAAACACTGGTGGGAGGACCACGAGTTCGCCGACACCATCGGCGCCGCTTTCGCGGAGTTCCTCGGACTCGAAGCCGATGCGACACACATGCTCGACTACTACCTGTCCGCGTTCCCCGGTCTGCTCCAGACCGAGAGCTATGCGCGAGAGGTGATCGCCGCCGGTCTCGACGGCCTCAGCGACGACCAGAGTGAAGCCGCCGCAGAGATCCGAGTCCTACGCCAACGGCGGCTGACCGAAGAACCCCGGATCAACCTGGAGGCGTACTTCGGCGAGGTCGCTCTGCTGGTCGGCGGCGATCGCGACATCCTGGCCGGTCAGATCCGTCATGTCATAGAGGTGGCACAGCAGTCGAACGTGACCCTGCGCATGGTTCCGCTGAGCGCAGGACGTCAAGCGATCTTCTCTTCCGGCCTCACGCTGATGCACTTCTCCGGCGAAGAGAGCTTCGTCTTCGTCGAAGCCGTCGGAGGTATGCT
Source organism: Kitasatospora sp. NPDC001309 (assembly GCF_042896295.1). Lineage (NCBI taxonomy): Bacteria > Bacillati > Actinomycetota > Actinomycetes > Kitasatosporales > Streptomycetaceae > Kitasatospora > Kitasatospora sp. NPDC001309. The sequence goes on from NZ_JBIAXC010000055.1 coordinate 19,957, forward strand.
CCCGCGTAGGTCGGGACGCGATGTGCGACGAGCCGAACGCGCCTTCGCTCGGCTCAAGCGACACTCCCTGTCGCCGGAGGACACCATCACCACACTTGAGCACAAGTTGGAAGAGTTGACGTGATCAGCAAGCACGACCCCTACTCCCACGATCCCGCTGACGCCGAGTGGGTCAAGTCCCCCTTCTCCGGCGAGTCCAACGGCAACTGCGTGATCATCGCCCGCTTCGACAACGGCGACGTCTGGCTCGGCGACGACAAGAACCCCAACCGCCCCCACCTCGCCTTCAACCACAGCGAGTGGACCGCCTTCACCCAGGCCATCGAAGCCCGCGACCCCCGCTTCACCGCCTAACTGCTCCCCCTGCCCGGCCCGTTCACCAACGGGCCGGGCAGGGGCGTGGGCCGACTCCCCCGTGCGGCTCGCCCGTCGATCAGGCATTGCCTACAGTGACCCGCATGTCTATCGGGGTGGGATACGTGGTCAGCGGCCGGTACCGGCTGGACCGGTTGATCGGGCGCGGCGGCATGGGCCGGGTGTGGGGTGGCCACGATGCCAACCTCGACCGGGTCGTCGCGCTCAAGGAGCTGATGCTCCCGGACGACCTCCCCCCTGAGGAGCGCCGCGAGTTGGTGGAGCGGGCGATGCGCGAGGCCCGCGTCGCGGCCCGGTTGCGGCACGACGGGGTGATCACCGTCCACGACATCATCACCGACGGCGGCATCCCGTGGATCGTCATGGAGCTGGTCCGCGGTTCCTCCCTCGGTGAGGAGGTCCGCGAACGCGGGGCCATGGACTGGCGCCGGGTCGCGGAACTCGGCGCCGCCATGGCCGACGCACTCGCCCACGCGCACGCCGCCGGCGTCGTGCACCGCGACTTGAAGCCGGAGAACGTCCTGCTCGCCGGCGACCGCGCCGTCATCGCCGACTTCGGGATCGCCCGGCTCCTGGACGCCACCACCCAACTCACCCGCACCGGCGTTGCGATCGGCACCCCGCACTACATGTCGCCCGAGCAACTGGAGGGCGTCGAGGCCGCGCCCGCCAGCGACATGTGGTCGCTGGGCGCGACGCTGTACACGATCGTCGAGGGCCGCCGCCCGTTCGACGCGACGACGCTGACGGCGCTGTACGTCTCGATCCTCACCCAGCAGCCCGCGCCGTTCAGGAACGCCGGGCCACTGGCCGATCTGCTGGGGACGCTGCTGAGCAAGGACCCGTCGCTGCGCCCGGACGCGCTCGCGACGGCCGACTCGCTGCGCCGCAGCCTCCGGAGCCCGCTGCCGGGCTACACCCCGACCGTGGTCGTACCGACGAGGGTCGACCACGTCCCGAGCCCGAACCCGAACCCGATTCCGTCTTCGCCTCCGCTTCCGCCTCCGCCGAACCACCCGCCGGTCCAGGGCCCGACCTCGTTGGCGGCCCTGCGGCCGCTGTTCACCTGCACGCCCGAACAGGTCGTCGAGCAGGCGTGGTTGCAGCCGGTCCGCGCCCAGGGCTCGCCCGCACTGGCGGTGTGCCTGCGCGGGCAGGCCCTGGGGCGGCTCTGGTCGTCGGTGGAGGTCCACGGCTTGATGAGGCTGTCGCCGGCCCTGCCGGTGCCCGGGCTGTTCGGCCCGGACGAAGGGGTGGTGCTGGCGGACGGGCCGGACACCGCGGCCCTGACCGTCCTGCAGCGGATGCCGGACCCGTCCTCCCAGGGGCCCCGGCAGGTCCTCGTCGAGGCCGATCTGCGGGGGCAGGCACCCGTCCTCGGCCGACCACTGGACGCACTGGACGCACCGGACGGGTCGCAGCCGTACACCACCGGCGCCGCCTTCCCCCACCAGGGCATACGGGCGATCGCCCTGGCCGGGCCGGGCGTACCACCCTTCGCCCTGACGGGACCGAACCGTCGCCTGCGCTTCGCGGGCGGCGCGCACCCCCGGCAGCTGCTGTCCGCCGCCGAGGGCATCGTGATCGGCTGGGGCGACGGCACGGGCCGGGCCCCGGCCGGTGCCGTCGCCTGGGACGGGTCGAACGGCCGGGTCCTGCACGCCTTCGGTGGCAGCCCGGTGGTGACCGGCCTCGCCCTCAGCACCTCGGGCACGCTGGCCTGCGTGTCCGGCCCGGACGCCGTCGCCGTCCACGAGACGGCCACCGGCACGGAACTCGGCCGCCTGCCGATCGCCACGGCCGGGGGCGAACGGTCCGGGGAACTGGCCCTGGTGTACGACTTCCTCCGGCGGGTCGTCGTGGTTCACGTCCTCGACGGCGCCATCCGGGTCTGGGACCTGAACCAACGCCAGGTCGTCGCCGAACTGCCCGGGCTCGGCGAACGGGCCGTCGCCGCACGGGTGGTGGCGTTCGGCGTCAAGCCCGCTCTGGTGGTCGCCACACCGCGACGGGTCGGCGTGCTGAACCTTCCCGGCCCGAGGTTCGGCACCACGAAACGGCCGTGAGCGCGAGAAGACGGCGCGAGAGGGCGGTGTCCGCTGCCCCGCACCGACTCCGGTGTGACCTCACCCCGGGGGTGACCAGTCCTGGTTCGCGCAGGTCAGCCACCGATCGGCGGCCGCGCGTGCCTGGTCCGCCTGTTCCGGGGTCACGACGCCCTCGGCGTCCGGCGCCCGGTCGAGGAGGTCCCGGACCATCCTCATCTGATCCGCGCTGACGGCCCAGCGCAGCCAGGTCGAGGAGCCGTCCTCGTGCCAGTCCATGATGTTCAGGGTGTGCCGAACGCTCATCATGTCCTCCCGCGTGTCGGCCCGGGCGGGCCCGGGCTCGCCTGGCTCCGGCCCCAGGGCGGGCCCGGGCCGACCCGTCACCCTGCGAGGCGGACGCGTTCGGCCTGCGGTCCCTTCTGGCCCTGGGTGATGTCGAACTCGACCCTCTGGCCTTCCACCAGTTCACGGAAGCCCTGGCTGTCGATGTTCGAGTAGTGCACGAACACGTCCGGACCACCGCCGTCCTGCTCGATGAATCCGAAGCCCTTCTCGGCGTTGAACCACTTGACTGTCCCAGTAGCCATAACCCCTCCTGGGAGAACGAGGCTGCGCTTCGCCAGGTCGGACGAAGCCGGTGCCGGAAGACTCGCCGACAAGAACCGACGTGGACACTCATTCGGCAAAGAGCGGCTACCCGGTTCCACCGTAGATCCCGCACCCAAGCCTGTCCTGCGGAGAGCCCGGAGGCCGGCCCGCACCGAGACACCGCACACGCCCGCCCCCCGACGGACCGCACCGCCGCCCGGCCCCGCGCTCCGCCCTGCGGAACAAGGGGGCCCGCAGAGTCCCCGCCCCCGCGGACCTCTCCCGCCCGACACGGCCCCCCGCCCCAGATCCTGCCGCGCTGCCGTACACCCAACTACCATCCCGGCCCGGCCCGTTCACCAACGGGCCGGGCCGCTACGGCTCACCCACCTGGCCGCTCGGGGCCAGGTCCCACACGCGCAGCATCCCGTCCTGGCTGCCGGAGATCACATGGGGGCGGCTGTCCAGCACCGCGGTCGCCATCGCCCGCACCTTGTCGGCATGGCCGACCACCGGCGCGCCGACCCGCCTGACCGTCGCCGGATCCCACACCTGGAGCGTCCAGTCCTCGCCTCCGCTGACGATGCGGGGGCGGCCTCCGATCGTCGTCGTGACCACCGACAGCACCCAGCCGTCGTGGCCGGTGAGCGGCTCGCCGACCTGCTCGCACGCGGTCAGGTCCCACACCCGCACCGTCCCGTCGTGACCACCGGTGACCGCCACGGGGCGGCCGTCGAGCAGCGCCGTCGCCACCGCCCGCACCCCCTCCTCATGGCCGGTGAGCGGCTCGCCGATCTGCTCGCACGTGGTCAGGTCCCACACCCGCACCGTCTCGTCCCCGCCGCTGGTGACCGCGACGGGGCGGCCGTCGACCACCGCCGTCGCCACGGCCGCCACCGCGGCCGCGTGGCCGGTGAGCGGTTCGCCGACCTGCTCGCACGTGGTCAGGTCCCAGACCCGCGCGGTCCGGTCGCAACTGCCGGTGACCGCCACAGGGCGGCCGTCGACCACCGCCGTCGCCACCGCGCACACCTCGCCGGTGTGGGCGGCGAGGGGTGGGCAGATCTGCCGGCCGGTGGTCAGGTCCCAGACCCGCGCGGTCCGGTCGCAACTGCCGGTGACCGCCAGGGGACGGCCGTCGACCACCGCCGTCGCCACCGCCAGCAGCGGTTCGGTGTGGCCGGTCGCGATACGACGCACGGAGCGGTCGGGCGGGGAGCCGGTGGCCCGCTCGACGCCCCACGGTACGGAGGATTCAGCACCCGGGCGGATGTTCCGCAGATCATCAGACATGACCGGCACAGTAGCCGCGCCCTCGGGTCGCGTCCGGCCCTCTCAGCCCATGCCGCGGACCGGCGGCTCGTCCCTGGTGCCGTCCTCGGCGACGACCGTGAACTCCTCCCGGCCGGCCGCCGAGAGGTCCACCGGGTAGAGCGAGGAGGTGTCGTTGACGTCCAGTTCGCGGCTCTGCCGGCCGGTCGCCGCGTCGATCCGGGCCAGCCGGTCGCGGGTCATCGCCCACACCGACGTCCCGTCGACCAGCACGCCCGTCACCTGGTCGTCCAGGCCCGCCGTCCACTGCTTGGTGCCGTCCGCGAGGGAGTACGCGACCAGCCGCCCGGTGGCGGTGCGGCTCGGGTGCGGGCCGCCGCTGATGCTGACGTCGCCCTGCCGCTCCCCCGGCACGATGAACAGGTCCCCGACCACCACCGCGCCGAGCAGCGGCCGGGCGGTGAACTCGTCGAAGGCGTGGACGCCGCCCAGCATCACATCGAGGTCGTACTCGCCGCCGGAGACCGCGATCGACGCCCGCTGGCGACCCGTCCGGTCGAAGCTGAACACCGCGTGGGTGCCGCGCTCGGCCTGGGCGTCGACCCAGACCACGAGCGGGTCGACGGAGACCACCATGAAGTTCTTGAGCCCGCCCTCGGCCGGCATGGCAGCCCGCGTCCGCCCCTGCCCGTCCCCGGACGCCAGGGTGTGCACGACCGCCGTCCCGTCACCGCACTCCGCGGCCGTCACCACGTCCTGGTCCGCGCCCGCGACCTCGACCGGGGTGCACCCGGTGTCGGGCGCGCTGCGCCACAGCTCCCGGCCGTCGGTCAGCCGGACGGCGCGCCAGCCGTCGGTGCCCTGCAGCACGGCCTGGGCGCCCGCCACCGCGACGAGGTCGGAGTCCGCGGTGTCGCCGTCCCGGGCGGGTGCGTCCACGGTGGCGGTCCAGCCCTGCTTGCCGTCCGCGAGGTCCAGCGAGGTGACCGCCGCGCAGGGCTTGCCGTGCGGGGAGTGCCCGACCAGGCCGATGCCGCCCGCGCCGATCCCCCGGCTCATCGTGCACACGGAGTCGGAGCCGGGCGGCGTCCACTGCCAGGCGACCGCTCCCCCGCTGCTGCGGTAGGCGACCACCTGGTCGGGGCGGACCCGCACCACCAGGCTGCCGCTGGTCCAGCTGCCGACCGCGCGGACGGTGGACGGACGGTCCGCCGGGGCCCGCCAGGCGTCGTTGAGGCCGTCCCCGGCGAAGCCGAGGAAGATCGCCAGCCCCAGCACGGCGCCGACCGCCGCCGCGGGCAGCCCGCGCCTGGGGTGGATCAGCGCCCAGACGAAGCCGGCGCCGCAGGGCAGCAGGCCGAGGATACTGACGGCGCCCAGGTAGCCCAGGCTGTCGCCGCCGAACCCGTTCGCGGGGCCGAACAGCACGGCCAGGCCCATGCTCGCGAACATGGCCCCCAGCACACCGCCGGTCAGTACCGCCCCGGTCTCCCGGTGCTCGGCGAACCTGGCTGCCCACCTCGTCCTTGCCCGGACGACGCTGTCCTCGGGCCGCTCGGCCATGCCCGTCTCTCCCCTGCGAAGCGCCGCCCCCGCAGTGGGACGTCGATCATCGGATCGTCGCAGAACGGGGCAAGATCCTGAACAAAGAGCAGGGAAAACCACGTCCTTCCCTGCACATGGGAGGCCCTGACCGGCGCGATCGTGACGAATCGCGCCCCACCGCCCCACCAGCCGCCCACACCTGCGGCGCTTACGACCGGTCAGCCCGCCTCCCAGCCCGGGAGGCCCGGCAGCACCGCCTCGGCGAGGCGGTAGAGGGCGGCGTCGTCGATCGGCAGCGAGTCCTTGCGCCAGGCACTCACCTCGAAGCTGCCGCCCGTCCCGTCCGGGTTCTTCGCGACGGCGAGCGCGTGGGCGGGGGCGCCGGTGCCCGCGGTGGACTTGCCGCCGCCGAGGGCGAAGGAGAACGTCATCGTGGGGGTGCGGTAGAACATCGCCTTGTGCCCGAGGACGGGTGCGCGCGGGTCCGCCGGCGGGTACAGCCGGGCGTAGTCGTCCACGTCGACGTCCGCGCTGTCGGCGAGCTGGACGTAGAGCTCGCCGAACTGCACCTCCGCCGCACCGTAGGCGTCCTTGTCCAGGGCCGACCCGCCGCTCAGCGTCATCCCGGCCTGCGCCACCAGCACCCGCTCCTTCGGCACGCCCATCAGCACCGGCAGGTCGGGGCGGTTGAGCGCGGCGCACAGCGCCGGGTACCTGGCCGAGTCCGTCGGCTTCGCCGGACTGCACTTCGCCGGCGTGTTGCTCGGCCCGAAGCCCCGGCCGTCCCCGGTCAGGTACCAGAGGCCGGCGAACAGCGCCCCCACCAGGACGACCGCGAGGGCGACCTGCACGCCCACCCGCGGCGCCCGGCCGTCGGCTCCGGGGCCGGGGCCGGGTTCTGCCTCCGCCGCAGGCCCTGCCTCAGACCCTGCCTCCGGCCCGGGTTCCGCCTCCGGCTCCGGCTCCGGCTCCGGCTCCGGCCCGGTGGTGCCGGCCTCCACTATTCCCCCACGATCACCAGTCACCGGCGGACCCTACCCCCGGAAACGCCCGTCCGCACCGGCAATTTCCCCGGCCCCGACGTCGCGTCAGTCCGCGAAGACCGGCCGGTCCTTCACGAACTCGACGTACTCGAACACCGCCCCGCCCGGGTGCCGGACGGTCGCGTTGCGGCCGGTCGGCACCTCGTTGGGGCCGTCCAGCAGTTCGCCCCCAAGGGTGGCCAGCAGGGGCCCGAGGCCGTCCAGGTCGTCGACCAGCAGCGTGCTCTGCACCCTGCGGAAGCGCGCCACCGCCTCCTCCGGGCCCGCGACGACCAGCAGACCGCCGATCCGCGCGACCTCCACCCCGGCGTACGGGAAGCGCAACCCCTCGCGCTCGCCGGTGAGTTCGCGCAGCGTGGGCAGGGCGGCCTCCAGGTCGTCCACGTAGACCCGGGCCAGAGTCTCCAGCACCTTCATCGTCACAACCTCCGGAGGATCCACTCGACCACCAAGATCAGTTCGGCTTTCCCGAACTGTCGAACTGAGATACTAGACAGCGCGCCGCCCCGCCGCCAGGGCCGGCCGGAGCCACCGAGGAACCCGAGGAACCCGAGGACCCAGATGCGGACCCTGCCCCAGCCCCACCCCGAGGACTTCGACCTCGCCACCGTCCTGCACGCCCTCGGCGACCCGGTCCGGCTCGAACTCGTCCGCCGCCTCGCCGAGGAGGGCGAGACCACCTGCAGCCCCGAGGGGCTCACCGTCCCCAAGTCGACCCTCTCCAACCACTGGCGGATCCTGCGCGAGGCCGGCCTGGTCACCGTCCGCACCAGCGGCAAGGCCCGCCTGGTCACGCTCCGCCGCGACGCGCTCGACGCCCGCCTCCCCGGCCTGCTCGGCGCCGTCCTGGACGAGCTGACGCCCGCCCGCGCCGGGTGACGAACGCCCGTGCCCCCGGGGTAGGTTGAAACGGACCGGGGCACGGGCGCCGGAGCGGGGCACGGGCGCCGGAGCGCGGAAGGGGCGGGGGATGCAGCCGGGCGAGGTACTCGACGGGCGGTACGAACTGGTCGAGCAGATCGGCGAGGGCGCCTTCGGCGCGGTCTGGAAGGCCCGCGACGCGCGCATCCGACGCCTCGTCGCCGTCAAGGTGCTGCTCCCCGGTGCCACCGGTGGTGCCGGCTCCGGAAAGGACGCCGCCCGGTTCGCCCGGGAGGTGGCCACCGCCGGCGCGCTCAACCACCCGTCCATCGTCACCGTGCACGACTTCGGGCAGCACCGCACCGCCGACCGCCCGGTGTTCTTCCTGGTCATGGAGCTGCTCGACGGCGCCCCGCTCAGCCGCCACCTGGCCGCCGGGCCGCCACCGCTGCCCCTGGCCCTCGACTGGGCCGCCCAGATCGCCGGGGCACTGGCCACCGCGCACCGGGCCGGGGTCGTCCACCGGGACGTCAAACCGGCCAACGTGATGGTCCAGTCCGCCGGTGCGGTCAAGGTGGTCGACTTCGGCATCGCCCGCACCGGCACCGCCGACGACGGCGTCACCAGCACCAACGTGATCGTCGGCACCCCCGCCTACATGGCCCCCGAGCGCTTCGAGAACCGCGCCCTCGACGCCCGCTCCGACCTCTACGCCTTCGGCTGCCTGCTGCACGAACTCCTCACCGGCCGCCCGCCGTTCAGCGGCACCCTGTACGAGCTGATCCGGATGCACGGCGAGGTCCCGCCGACCGCCCCCGGTGCCCTGCGGCCCGGACTGCCGGCCGAACTCGACGCCCTGGTGCTGGACCTGCTCGCCAAGGACCCGGCCCACCGACCGGCCGAGGCCGACGGCGTCGCCGAACGCCTGCGCCGGATCGCCGAACCGCCACGGACCGCAGGGCACCGGCCCACCCTCCTGGACGCCCGCACCGCCGAACCGGACCCGTACGTCCTGGCCCGCCGCCAGGAGGCGGACGCCCTGCTCGACCGCGCCCGCACGGAAGTCGCCCGGCTCCGCGAGCAGTTCGAGGCCGAGGCCGCCTTCCTCCGCCGCCAGGCCGAGCAGGACATGGCCGAGATCCGGACCCTCACCGAATCCGCGGCGCAGCAGATCATCGCCGACGCCCGGGCCCGCGGCGAGCAGCTCGAACGCGAATCCGCCGCCCGGGCCGCGGCCGGCCTCCAGCAGCGCGGCGGGAGCGAGCAGCGCGGCGGGACCGAGCAGCGCGACGACCTGCTGAGCCGCCAGGCCGACAAGCTCCGCGGCGACGCCGAGCAGCTTCGGCACAGCGTGGACAACGCCCGACGGCAGGCCTCGGACTTCCTGGCCGACGCGGCGGCCAAGGTCGGGCTCGGCCCGGCCCCGGAGCCCCGGCAGCAGCCGATCGCCCCGCCCGCACAGCAGCGGCGGCGGCTCCCGAGCGTGCAGGAGCTGCTCGGGAACCGCTCCCGGGCGGCCGGGCGGAACGGGTCGGGGGCGGACCGCGAGCGGCCCGGCGAGTAGACCAACTCCCGCTTCCACCACACGAGTCGGTCAAGGGCCGAGCCTGACCCGCCGTCGGCGCCGCCCCTCGCCGTCCTGCCCGTACCCAGGTGAGCGGCTGGACCCCGCGGGCGCTCCTCACGCACCGCGACCCGCCGCCGGAACCGTAGAATCCGGCTGTCCCCATCCGGACACCACCACCCCAGACCGTCACCCCCGACCGTCACCCCCGACCGTCCACCAGGAAGGACCGGCGTGTTCCGAGCGCAGCGCCCGCACACCGCACAGCTCACCCCGTGGGAGGGCGACGGACCGGTCTCCGGCGTCGCCCTGCTGCTGCCCGGCGGGTTCCTCCGGAGCAAGCGCGGACCACTGCGGATCGCCGAACTCGGCCTCCAGGGTCTCGCCACCGAACTCACCGACCGCGGCCGTCCACACGGGCTGGCGGTGCACCTGCTGCACTACCGCTACAGCGGCTGGAACGGCGCCGACGCCGACACCGCGGTCGACACCCGCTGGGCGCTCGACGAACTCGACCGCCGCTACCCGGGCGTGCCGGTGCTGCTCATCGGCAACTCGCTCGGCGGGCGGGCCGCGTTCTGGTGCGCGGGGCACCCGAACGTCGTCGGGGTGGCCGGGCTCGCCCCCTGGCTGCCCACCGGCGACCGGGTCGACCAGCTCGCCGGGCGACGGGTGCTGATCGTGCACGGCACCGCCGACCACAGCGCGGCCAACGCCGCCCAGTCCCTGGAGTACGCGCTGCGCGCCCGGGAGGTCGCGCCCGACCTCGCGCGGTACGAGGTGCCCGGCGGGAGCCACTACCTGGTCCGGCAGAGCGCCGACATCAATGCGCTGATCACGGACTTCGCCCTCACGGTGCTGGGCGCCGAGGCCGCGCCGCTGGCGACGGGTGCGGTCTGCACCCGGCTGCCGGCCCGGGCGTAGCCGGGGGCGGGCTCCCAGGCCGTCCGGCGTCCGGCGTCCGGCCCGGCCCGGCCCGGCCCGGCCCGGCCGATCGGCAGGGCCGGACGCCGAACCCGGTGGATCGGTTATGCCGATCGGCACATGTGGGGAGAGGGTCCCGGCGGCCAGTCTTGGAGTCACCGAGACGGCGGCCACCGGGGCCGCCGGAGAAGGGGGTCTCCACCGTGTTCCGCTTCGCCCGTACCTTCCGCAAGGTCTCCGCCCGGGCCGCCCTCGCGGCGCTCGCCCTCGTGGCGCTCACCGCACCGGCACCGGCGGGTGCGACCCCCTCCACCGCCCCTTCCACCGACCCCACCGCCACCCTCACCGCCCGGGTCAGTGGATCCGGCCGGATCCACTACGCCCCCCGCCCGGACGACGAGATCCGCTTCACGGTCGACGCCGTGGCCGCCCCCGGCAGCCGCCCACTCCCCGGCATCCCGCACGGTCTGCCCACCGACGCCCGGGGCACCGTCCACTTCTCCCACCGCGTGGTCGGGACCGGCGAAGTCCGCCAGGCCGACGCCGCGGTCGACTGCCTCGCCACCGGCGGCCCCGTCGCCACCCTGACGGCCGTGATCACCAAGTCCGACGCCATGCCGGTCGGGCAGCGAATAGGCCTGAGCATCTACGACGCCCCCGGCCACGGGCGGGACCGCCTCGGCTTCTCCTGGGGCGTGGGCAACGTGGACGTGGACAAGGACGGCAAGCCCTACCAGCCCGTCGTGGGCACCTGCATGGCGCTGGCCCCCTTCGCCCCCGTCACCAGCGGCGGCTTCACGGTCCACTCCGTCGAACTGCCCACCCCGTCCGGCCCCTGACCCGGCCCGAAGCAGCTGCCGTGCCGGTGGCCGCTGTCCTGGGCGGCCGTCTGCACCAGCGCGTACCGGACCCGCCCGCACGCCCCCGAGGCGAAAGGAACTGACCGACCGTCACCCCGCGTCCCCCTCCAAGGCTGCCACCGCAGAACCCGCCCGCCCCACCAGCCCCGGAGAACCCATGCCCATCGCCCAGCGCACCGCCCTCGCCCTCGGCGGCCTGCTCCTCGCCGCCACGCCAACGGCCGCCCTGGCCGACGACACCGCGCCCCGGGGCGGCCCCGACCGAGCCGCCCTCAACGCCGCCATAGCCACCCGACCAGGGGATCCCACCGCGGGTGCGCTCGCCCGGGTGACGGTCGACGGTCGGACCTGGCGCGGCACGGCCGACGACCGAGTGAGCGGGCAGCCGGTCGCCCCGAACGCCGCCTTCCGGATCGGCAGTATCAACAAGACCTTCGTCGCCGCCGTGGTGCTCCAGCTCGCCGCCGAGCAGCGGATCGACCTGGACGGCACCGTCCAGCAGTACCTGCCCGGGGTGCTGCCCGACGGGGCGAACGGCAGCCCGGTCTACCCGGCGGTCACCGTCCGCCAACTCCTCGACCACACCAGCGGGCTGCCACAGGCCGTGGAGGGCCCGGCCGGAGTCAAGGACGGCGACAACGACGGCCTGATCGCCCAGCGCTTCGGGGTCGAGACCTTCGACGAGGTCGTCCAGCGCACCCTGCGGCCCACCGACCGGCCCTGGCCCGTACCGACCACGCCGGGCGCCGAGCAGGAGTACAACAACTTCAACTACCGCCTGGCCGGCCTGCTCATCGAACGCGTGACGGGCCACCCGCTCCAGCAGGAGGTGACCACCCGCATCCTCGAACCCCTCCACCTGCGGCACACCGAACTGACCGGGGGCGCGCCGCAGATGCCCGAACCGCACCTGGCCGGATACCTCGACAGCAACGCCGGCGTCCCGACGGACGTCTCCGAGCAGGGCGGCAACTCCGAATCGATGGTCTCCACCCCGGCCGACCTGGACCGCTTCCTGCGCGCCCTGTTCGACGGCGAGCTCCTGCCCCCGCAGCAACGGCACGACCTGTTCGCCCTGCCGCACGACGCCTCCGGGCATCTGCTGCCCTACCGCGGCACCGGGGACTGCCAGTTGGGGCCGGACAAGGGCAAGGCCTGCTACAGCGCCGGGCTGCTGTCCCTCCCACTGTCGGACGGCACCGTGGTCTGGGGAAAGACCGGGCACGATCTCGGCTACTCCGGAGGCGTGTTCGCCACCGCGGACCTGCGCAAGCGCCTGGTCTACTCCGTCGGCTCCAGCGGTGGCACGCCGCCCCAGGCCCTGCGCCTGGCCGCCACCGTCTTCGGCCCCTTCGCCCGCTGACCTTCATCAACGCGACCTTCATCAACACCTCCCCCACCGGTTCAACGCCCGGCCGCGGCCTCGCGCCAGCGGCCGGGCGACTCCCCGGCGAGCCGTCGGAAGAAGGCGGCGAAGTTGGCGGCGTCGTCGAAGCCGACCCGCTCCGCGCACCGGGCCAGCGGCAGGTCCGTGTGCGCCAACAGCCGCTCGGCCTCCAGCAGGATGCGCTCGTCCAGGAAGCGCTTCGCCCCGAGCCCACTGGCCGCACGGCTCGCCCGGGTCAAGGTCCGCACGGTGCAGCCGAGTTCGCGGGCGTAGTCGGCGACGTGGTGCCGCCGGGCGAAGCCCTCCTCGACCGCCGCACGGTACCGCCGGAAGACCTCCCGGTCGCCGGCCGCCGCCGACGGCCGCAGCGCTTCGGGCGGGCCCGCCCGGAGCAGCAGCGCCGCCAGCAGGTGCCCGAGCAACGCCCTGGAGAAGGGCTCCTCCCGGGCCACCGCAGCCGCGTGCTCCCGCGCCAGGTGCTCGACCCCGGCCAGCACCAACCCCCAGTCCTCCTGGTCCACCTGCCAGCAGGACGCCCCGAACGCGGCAACCCCGGCAGCCCCGGCCACCCCAGCTGCCTCGGCTACCCCGACCGCTCCCGCCAGGACCTCCGGCTCGAACAGCACCAGCGGCCCGTCCACCCCGTCGACCTCCGCCCACCGGTGCACCACACCCGGGCGGATCCAGACCACGCTCCGCTCCCCCAGCGGGTGGTCGACGAAGTCCGCCACCTGCCGGCCGCGGCCCGACCGCACCAGCGCCAGCACATGGAAGTCCGGCCGCTGCGGCCGCTCCCGGCGCCGGGCCCGGTCCATCCGGCGCAGTCGCTCGAAGCTCAGCACCTCCACCCCGAACCCCGCCGACCCGGCCTCCGGGCTGTACCGCACCTGCCGAATCCCGGGCACGTGTCCGCTTTCCACCATCACCGTGCACCTTTCGACCGGGCCTCAGGCCCACTCCTGACCGTAGCCTCCGAGGAGTACCCCTCCCGAGGAGACCACCATGCTGCCGGAATCCACCATCCGCCCCGCCCCTGCCTCTGCCCTTCCCCACACCCCCGTCCCTATCCCCGTCCCCGTCCCCGTCCCCGTCCCCGTCGACGGCGGCACCCTCCAGGCCCAGTGCCAGGGGCGGGGCGGCCCCACCCTGGTCCTCGCCCACTACTGGGGCGGCTCGGCCCGCACCTGGGACGCGTTCGTCGGCCACCTGCCACCCGAGCGCAGCACCGTGCGCTACGACCAGCGCGGCTGGGGCCGGTCCCGCGCGCTGCCCGGCCCGTACCACCTGGAACAGCTCGCCGAGGACCTCCTCGCCGTCACCCGCCGGCTCGACCTGGACCACTTCGTCCTGGTCGGCCACTCCATGGGCGGCAAGGTGTGCCAACTCGCCGCCGCGCGGCGGCCGGAGGGCCTGGCCGGGCTCGTCCTGGTCGCCCCCGCCCCACCGCGGCCGGCCCCCACCGCCACCCTCGACCACCGGCAGGCGCTCGCCCACGCCTACGACTCGCCGCAGTCCGCGGGCCATGCCCTCGACCACATCCTGACCGCCGCCCCGCTGCCACCGGAGGTCCGCGCCGCCGCCGTCCAGGACAGCCTGGCCGCCGACGTCCCGGCCCGCGAGGAGTGGCCACTGCACGGCCTCGCCACCGACATCACTGCCGCCAGTGCCCGGATCCGGGTACCCACCTTGGTCCTGACGGGCCGACACGACCGGGTCGAGCCGGCGGACCTGCTCCGCACCCATCTGCTCCCCCACCTCCCGCCCGCCCGCCTCACGGTCGTCCCGGACGCCGGCCACCTGCTCCCGCTGGAAGCGCCCGCCGCCCTCGCCGACGCCGTCGAGTCCTTCACGGCAGGCCTCCCCACCCCGGCCGACCACCGGTGACCCGACCCGTCCCCGCCCCTCCCGCCCCTTCCCCTCGACCGCGAAATCGCATTGGCGGTCCGCCACCTCCACTGCCTATCGTCGGGGCATGACCACCCGAACCTTCCGCATCATGGTGCGCGGCGTCTTCGACGGGCTCAGCGACGAGCAGCGCGCCGAGCTCCTCGCCGCCGCCCCCGAGCACGACGTGCTGCACGCCGCCTTCACCCGCGCGGGCCACCTCAGCTACGACCTCGCCGCACGCACCGCCTTCACCTTCCGCTTCCTGGACGAGGGCGAGGCCGAGGAGGACATCCTGGAGGCCACCGAGCGGGCCGAACAGGTCGCGCAGTCCTGGCTGACGGACCGCGGCTACGGCTACAAGAACCTCCGCTCCCAGGCCGAGGACCTCTCCCAGGCGCCACTGGGCAAGCGCCAACGCCGAGCCGCCAACACCACCGGCTGACCGACCCCCTCCCTCTGCCACCTCCTTGACGGCTCCGCCCGTGCATATACTTGAGCAGTCAAGGAGGTGGCAATGACAAACCTCACGAGCCCCAGCCCCGGCCCCAGCACCCGTCCCAGCCCCAGCACCAACCCCGTCCCGAGCCCCGACACCACCCCCCGCCCCGACCCGCTCGACACCGCACTACGCCTGGTCCGCGCCCAGACCGCCGTGGTCAAGCGCTTCGACGCGAGCCTCAGCGGCCTGCACGGCGTGAGCCTGTCCGACTTCACCCTGCTGCTGCACCTCGCCCAGGCCCCCGGCGGCCGGATGCGCCGGGTCGACCTCGCCGAGGCCCTCGGCCTCACCGCCTCCGGCGTCACCCGCGGCCTCGCCCCGCTGGAGCGGATCGGCCTGGTGACCCGCGAGGCCGCCGCCCGCGACGCCCGGGTCGCGTACGCCGCCCTCACCCCGACCGGTCGCGAGCGGCTCGCCGAGATGCTGTACACCGCCCGCCAGGTCGCCACCGAGCACTTCGCCGCCGACCAGTGGAGCGGCGAGGACCTCACCCGGCTCTCCGCCCTGCTCACCCGCCTCGGCGGCACCGCCCCCGAACACCGCCACATCCCGAAGCCCTAGGCTGGACCCGAAACACCGGCACCATGGCCACCAACAGCACCACCAGCCCTACCCGCACCACGCCTCACCTCCGCGAAGGGCACCACCATGACCCGCACTCCCGGCCCGCCGCCCGGCGCGGCGCCGCGCCGGGAGCCCGCCCTCGCCGAGGTCCACGCCTTCGAGGAGGGCGACCTGCCCCGCCACCTCCGGCGCATCACCCAGGAGACCCCCCGATGACCACCCCCGACGACGCTGTTCGCCCCGCCGCCGACGGTACGGCTCCCGAGCTCACCGTCGACGGCACCGGCCTGCTCTGCGTCCAACTCCTGCTCCGCCTGCGCAAGCAGATCGCCCACCTCCCGGCCGGGGCCGTGGTCCACATCCTGACGACCGATCCGGCCGCCCCGCTCGACCTGCCCGCCTGGTGCCACCTGACCGGCCATGAGTACCTCGGCCCGGTCCCCTCCCCGGCGCCGGACCACGACGTGTACGCCCTGCGCCTCACCTCCGCCCCCGTCCAGACCCGCCCCGACCGCCCGTGGCACCCCACCCCCACCACAGACTGAGCCCGACCGAGCGGAAATCCCCGCGCGCCGACCACCCCTCCCGGTGAAGACTGCCCCCATGCCCACCGCAGTCCCCGCCCCGGACGGTCCGCGCGCCAACCACCTCCTCGGCCATCCTCCCGAGGCCCGCCTCCTGCTGCTCAACTGCGACGACCTCGGCCTGGACGAGTCCGTCAACCTCGCCGTGATCGAGGCGGTCCGCCAGGGCATCGCCGCCTCCGCCAGCCTGATGACCCCCTGTCACGCCGCCCCGCACGCGCTCCGCCTCCTGCGCCGCCACCCGGAGATCCCCTTCGGCGTCCACCTCACCCTGGTCTGCGAGGCACCGCACCTGCGCTGGGGCCCGCTCACCGCCCGCGACCGGGTGCCCTCCCTCCTCGCGCCGGACGGCGGGTTCCACGCCCCCACCCCGGCCGGCCGGACCGCGCTCACCGCGAACGCCCGGATCGACGACGTGGAGCGCGAGTTCCGCGCCCAGATCGACGCCGTCGGGGCGAGCGGCCTCAGCCCGACCCACCTGGACTTCCACTGCCTGGCCGACGGCGGCCGCGAGGACGTCCTCGACCTCGCCCTCGCCCTGGGCGCCGAGTACGACCTGGCGGTGCGGGTCTGGCTGCCGCCCGCCCTGGACCGGCTGCGCCAGCGCGGGCTGCCGGTGGTCGACCACGGCTTCCTCGACAGCTTCGCCGTACCGGTAGAGGACAAGCCCGCCCACTACGCCCGCCTGCTCGCGGCCCTCCCGCCGGGCCTGACCGAGTGGGCCGTCCACCCGGGCCTCGCCACCGGCCCCGACGAAGGCCGGCCCGTGCGCCGCAGTGACTACGAGTTCCTGGTCTCCCCCGAGGCCCGCCGCCTGCTCGCCGAGCACGCGATCACCGTGCTCGGCTACGACGCCCTCCAGCAGGCCTGGCGGACCGCCCGCGAGCGGCCCACGCCAGGCGCCCCCGTCGGACCGGTGTGCCACGATGAGGAGAACGTAACGTAACGGCCCGGCTCCACAGGGAGGTTGACCACCATGGACTCGATCCTCAGCTGCCACTGGCACGACCAGGACGGCGCGTGGGAACTGACCGTCCGTCGCAACGGACCGGCGTGGGAGCTGTTCGCGTCCGCTCCGTTCGGTTCGGAGTCACTCCCCTTCGCCGACCCGGACGAGGTCCGCCGGCTCGCCCAGACCCTCCTCGACCTGCCCGCCGAGCCCGAGCCGTACGAGTTCGAATGGACGCTCTCCCGGACGGACTTCGCCCACACCGAGCGGGAGCGCACCCTCTTCGCGACCCTCGCCGTCGGACTGGACCCCGACGACGGCCACCGCCCGTACCTCGCCTACCAGTCCTCCCACCACCTGCGCGAGTTCGCCGCGCTCGGCCTGGAGGTGATCTGCGAGGACCCCCCGGTCGACCACCTCCGCGCCCAGGCCCATGCCTTCCTCACCAACTGCCCGGCCCCGCCACCCCTCCAGCCGTAACCCCGCCCACCCGTACGGCCCGTACCGCCTGCGCTGCCCGCGCCGCCTGCACGGCCCGCACCGCCCAGTCCAGCACCTCACCCGAACTCTCCGGCGCCACCCACCCGTTGACGACCGCCAGCAACTCCAGGTACCGCTCCCGCCGGGGGTCCGCCATCGCCCGCAGTCGCCCCACCAGCCGGTCCACCAGCCGGTCCACCAGGCACTCCACCAGCCGCTCCGGCAGCCGGGCCCGCAGCTGCTCCCCCGCCCCGGCCCTGCCCACCAACTCCGCGTACCGCTCCAGCAGGACCGCGACCACCCGCGCCGCCTCCGCCGATCCCGGCTCCACCCCCGCCGCCACCGCCGGGCCGACCGCCCTCCGCACCAGCACGGCCAGTCCAGGCCGGGGCGGTGCACCGGTCGCACCCTCCGCCGCCTCGTCCTCCGCCAGTCCGCGCAACAGCTCCCGGAACCCGTCGTCCCCGGCCAGCAGCGCCAACTCCACCCAGGCCTCGACCTGTTCGTCCGACGGCCGCTCCGGCAGCCGGGGCGTCAGCGACTCGGCCACCCCACCCCAGCACCCCTCCGCGCCGGGCACCGCAGACCCGCCGGTGGCCGGCCGGGTTGCGGTCGGCCGGCGACACGATCCCCTGGTCCGAGTAGAACCGGACGGTCTTCACCGTCAGCCCGGTCCGCCGGGCCAGTTCACCGATGGTGAGGAGGGTGGGGAGCGCATCGCCGTTCATGCCCACCACCCTGCCGCCTCCCCCTACAGGAGGTGCAACCCCGGCAGCCCAGGCCCCGGCAACCCCAGCAGCCCAGGCGACCCGGGCGACCCGGGCCCCCAAGGCCGCCCGGGCGACCAGTGGCTCAGGCCGTCCGCCGCAGCAGCGCCAGGTACATCGCGTCCGTCCCGTGCAGGTGCGGCCACAGCTGCACGTCCGGCCCGTCGCCGAGCGCGGGAACGCCGGGCAGCAGCGGCCGGGCGTCGATCCACTCGACCCGGCCGCCCTGCTCGCGCAGCACGTCGTCGACCACCGCCCGGGTCTCCGCGAGGTGCGGCGAGCAGGTCGCGTAGCCGACCACGCCGCCGATCCGGGTGGCCTCGATCGCCGAGCGCAGCAGGTCCCGCTGGAGCGGGCCGAAGGCCGCGACATCGGCCGGCCGGCGCCGCCAGCGCGCCTCCGGGCGGCGCCGCAGCGCGCCCAGGCCGGAGCAGGGGACGTCGACCAGCACCCGGTCGAAGCCGCCGGAGCGCCAGGCCGGGCGCGTCCCGTCGGCCGCGATCACCGTGTACGGGCCGGGGTTGCCCTCCAGCGCCCGCGCCACCAGCCGGGCCCGGTGCGGCTGCTTCTCGCTGGCGACCAGTCCCGCGCCGCGCTCCGCGGCCAGGGCGGCGAGCAGGGCGGCCTTGCCGCCCGGGCCGGCGCAGCCGTCCAGCCAGAGCCGGTCCGGGCCGTCCAGCGGCGCGCTCGCGAGCGCCAGGGCGACCAGCTGGCTGCCCTCGTCCTGGACGCCGGCCCGGTTCTCCTGGACGGCGGTCAGCGCACCGGGGTCGCCGCCCTCGGCGAGCCGCAGCGCGAACGGGGACCAGCGTCCGGGCTCGGCCTCGGGCAGCACCTCGGCCAGCTCGCCGACGGTGGCCCGGCCGGGCCGGGCGACCAGGGTGACCTCGGGCCGGGCGTTGTCGGCCCGCAGCAGTTCCTCGATCGCGGTGCGCCCGGAGGCGTCCGGCTGCCAGCGGCCGAGCGAGTCCCAGAGGGCGGAGACCACCCAGCGCGGGTGCGAGTGCACGACCGCCAGGTGGTCCTCGGCGTCCTTGTCGTACGGCGGGGCGACCCGCTCGATCCAGGCGTCCAGGTCGTGGGCGCTGATCCGGCGCAGCACGGCGTTGACGAACTTGGCCTTGCCGTCGCCGAGCACCACCCGGGCCAGCTCGACGGTCGCCGAGACGGCCGCGTGGCTGGGGATGCGGGTGGTGAGCAGCTGGTGGGCGCCGAGCGAGAGCACGTCCAGCACCGGCGGGTCGACCTTGCTCAGCGGCCGGTCGATGCAGGCGGCGATGACCGCGTCGTAGGTGCCCTGGAGCCGCAGGGTGCCGTAGACGAGTTCGGTGGCGAGGGCGGCGTCGCGCCGGTCCATGCCCTTCTGCTCGGCCTCGCGGAGCAGGGAGGGCAGGATCAGGTTGGCGTACGCGTCACGCTCGTCGACGGCGCGCAGCGCGCGGAACGCGACGATCCGGGCCGGGTCCTTCTTGGGCCGCCGGTGCGGACGGGGGGCGCGCTTGGCGCCTGCGGGGGTGTTCGGGGGCGTGCTCACAGATACCTCAAAGTGCTGCGGTGGCTATTTTTCGTACGAAACATGCGGATCGTACGGATCAAACGAACAGTAACGCCAAACCGGAGGCTCAGCCTCCGAACCGCTCCCCGGCCTCCAGCCGCGCCCCGCGCGCCCAGTCGGCGGCCCGCATCTCCTTCTTCCCCTGCGGACGCACCTCCCCCAGCTCCAGGTCGTGGGAGCCGGTGCCGACCCGCACGCTGTTCTTGCCGACCATCGCGACCTCGCCCGCTGCCAGCTCGGCCGACTCCGGCAGCAGCTTGACCGGCCCGGTGACCTTGAGCCGCTCGCCCCGGAACTCCGTCCACGCACCCGGCGCGGGCGCGCAGCCGCGCACCACCCGGTCGATCCGCAGCGCGGGGTGGGTCCAGTCGATCCGGGCGTCCTCGACGGCGATCTTCGGCGCGAGGGTGACGCCCTCGGCGGGCTGCGGCACGGCGTGCAGCGAGCCGTCCTCGATGCCGTCCATGGTGGCCGCGAGCAGCCGGGCGCCGGAGAACGAGAGCCGGGTGAGCAGGTCGCCGCTGGTGTCGCTCGGGCGGACCTCCTCGGTGATCACCCCGTAGACCGGGCCGGAGTCCAGGCCCTGCTCGATCAGGAAGGTGGAGGCGCCGGTCACCTCGTCTCCGGCCAGCACCGAGTGCTGGACGGGGGCCGCGCCGCGCCAGGCGGGCAGCAGCGAGAAGTGCAGGTTGACCCAGCCGTGCTTCGGGATCTCCAGGGTGCCGGGGCGCAGCAGCGCGCCGTAGGCGACCACCGGGCAGCAGTCGGGGGCGAGTTCGGTGAGCCGGGCGACGAAGTCCGGGTCGCTGGGCTTCGCCGGCTTGAGGACCTCGATCCCGGCCTCCTCGGCGCGCTGGGCGACGGGGCTGGCGACCAGCTTGCGCCCGCGCCCGGCGGGGGCGTCGGGGCGGGTGACCACCGCGACGACCTCGTGCCGGTCGGAGGCGATCAGCGCGTCGAGGGCGGGAACGGCGACCTCGGGGGTGCCGGCGAAGACGAGACGCATCAAGTGCCTTTCTGCATACGGGAATCGAGGAACGAACTCAGCGTGCGGAGCCGAAGGTGCTGTGCGGCGAGACCTTGACGACGGGCGCCGGCCCGGTGCCCCAGTCGGCCTCCCGGATGGCCTTCAACGCGGCCTTGCGCTGCTCCCGGTCGAGCCGGTCGATGAAGATGATGCCGTCCAGGTGGTCGGTCTCGTGCTGGATGCACCGGGCGAGCAGCTGGGTGCCCTCCAGCGTGACCGGGTCCCCGTACATGTTGAAGCCCTTGGCCACCACGCCGTACGCGCGCTTGGTGTCGTAGCGCAGTCCGGGCAGCGAGAGGCAGCCCTCCGGGCCCTCCTGCTCGTCCTCGCTGAGCGACAGGTCCGGGTTGATCAGGTGCCCGGTGACGCCGTCCACGTGGTAGGTGAACACCCGCAGCGAGACGCCGAGTTGGGGCGCGGCGAGGCCGGCGCCGGGGGCGTCGAGCATGGTGTCGGTGAGGTCGGCGACCAGCCTGCGCAGTTCCTTGTCGAAGGTGGTCACCGGCTGGGCGCTGGCCCGCAGGACGGGGTCTCCGAAGAGACGGATCGGCTGGATCGCCACGGGGTACGGGCTCCTGTCCGGACTGGGCTCGGGCTGCGGGCAACGGCTGGTTCCCGCCAAGTCTATGCAACCCGCCCGGGCGCTCCGACGGGCCGTCCTCGGACGCCCGCACCGGCTTCTGGCATATCCCGAGTCTGCCGAGCCGCGTTACCCCGGCCCCCGCTTCGGCGTTGGTCAAGAGAGATTGACCGGGGCCGGGCGCACGGGACACCGCGCTCCGGCCGAGCTGAACCGTACGGAAGGTGGCACGTAGGCCATGGCCGAGCAGATCAACCACGACGCCCGGGCGCGGGCGAGCCTGCACCTGCTGGTGCGGGACATCGAGCGGGTGAGGCGCCAGGTCGACGCGCTGCGGACGCTCACCGCCCAGCTGGGCAACGTCTACCGACCCCGCCGGCCGAGCACCTCGGCCGGCTTCGTGGTGTACGGGCGGGCGCCCGCGCCGACCGTGCGCCTGGCGCAGGAGCTGCGGGAGAGCGTGGAGACCCTGGTGGCGGCGGCGGTCGAGTTCGACCGGGCGCTGGGCTTCTCCTGGGACTCGGTGGGCTCCGCCCTCGGGGTCACCAAGCAGGCGGTCCACCGCCGTTACGGGATGCGCCGCCCGACCAGCGAACTCCTCGCCGCCAGCGGCGCCGTCCCCGGCCCCGCCCGCCCGGACCGCTCCGAGGAGCTGCCCGTCCCCGCCGAGCGCAGCGGCGGCCTGGCCGCCACCGTCCCGGCGGCCCGCCAGGGCGGCCTGGACCGCTCCAGCCTGGAGCGCAACACCCTGGACCGCACCCCGATGGACCGCACCCACGTCGGCACCCCCGTCGACCGGACGCCCCTCGACCGCACCCCCGTCGGCGCCCCCGTCGACCGGACGCCGCTCGACCGCACCCCCGTCGACCGCGACCGCACGCCCGCCGAGCGCCCGCCGACCGGCATCCCCCTCCGCGGCTGACCACCCGCGCCGCCGACCGGGCCGCCCCGGGGCGGGGTGGCCCACTCACCCCGCCCCCGCAGGTCCGTCACCCCCGCCGGCCACCACCGGTCAGCAGCCCCCAGCCACCCCCACCGCTACCCGATGTCCGTCGGATCCACCCGCACCCGCACCGGCTCCGGCGTCCGCAGCGCGATCCGCGCGATCTGCGCCGCCTTGAGCGCCGCCGCCAGCGCGGCCCCCTGCCCGGGCGCCACCCGCAGCAGCGCCCGCTCCTGCTCCTCCCCGCGCAGCGCGGGCACCGGCACCGGGCCGAGCACGTCCGCGCCCTCCGGCAGCCGGATCAGGTTCAGCAGGTCGGCGACGGCCGCCGGGCTCCCGCTGACGGCGGCCATCCGCGACACCGGCGGGAAGTGCAGCTGCGCCCGTTCGTCCCGTTCCAGCCCGGCGTGCCCCAGCGGGTCCCAGCGGACCAGGGCCTGCACCGGCCGGGCCGAGGGCTCGGCGACCACGACGACCGTCCCGCCCTCCCCGGCGGGCCGGGCCAGGGCGGCGGCGGCCAGCCAGAGCCGCAGGGTCTCCTCCCCCGCCCGCAGGTCGGGCCGGCCGAGCAGGGCCCAGCCGTCCAGCAGCAGCACCGCCCCGTACCCGGAGCCGCCCTCGACCACCGGCTCCGCGCCCGGGGTGGAGATCACCAGCGAGGGCTCGTCCGGCACGGTGTCCAGCACCGCGTCCCGCCCCGAGGTCCGGACCGGGATCCGCGGGAACGCCTTGCCCAGTTCCTCCGCGGTGCGCCGGGCGCCGACCACCTGGGCCCGCAGCCGGAAGGAGCCGCACTCGGGGCAGTGCCAGTCGTTCTCCGCCTCCCCGCACCAGCCGCAGCTGAGCGGGGCGTCGGCCGAGGGCGCCTCCAGGGGCCCTTCGCAGCGCCGGCAGCGGGCGGGCGTGCGGCAGCGGCCGCAGGCGAGCCGGGGCACGTAGCCGCGCCGGGGCACCTGGATGAGCACCGGGTGCCCGGCCGCCAGCGACTCCCGGGCGGCCTCCCAGCCGACCGAGGGCAGCCGGGCGGCCTGGGCGGCGGCGTCCCGGTGCTGGTCCTGGTCGGTGACGGTCCGCACCCGGGGCGCGACCTGCCGCACCGTCTCCCGGTCGGCGACCAGCGGCCGGGCCCAGCCGGTGGCGACCAGCTGGGCGCCCTCCACGGTCACCGTGTGCCCGCCGAGCAGCACGGCCGCGCCCTCCTCGGCGGCGCGCAGCAGCGCCACCTCGCGCACGTGCGGGTGGGGGGCGCGCGGGTCGCTGTGGCTGCCGTCCCCGTCGGACCAGACCACGACGAGGCCGAGGTCGCGGACGGGCGCGAACATGGCGGCCCTGGTCCCGATCGCGGCGTGCACCGAGCCGCGGCTGACCGCCAGCCAGCGCCGGTAGCGCTCGCGCGGGCCGAGGTCCGCCTCCAGTGCCATGTGCATCCCGGGGCCGAGCAGCTCGGTCAGCGCCCGGTCGACCCGGGCGACCGAGCGGCGGTCCGGCAGCACGACCAGGGCGCCGCGCCCGCCGGCCAGCGTCGCCGCGACCGCCCGGGCGATCTCGTACGGCCAGCCGGGCCCCGGGAGCGCCGCCCACACCGCCCGCGGCGAGCCGCCGTCGGCCAGCGCGGTGAGGAAGTCCGGCCCGGCCGGGTAGCGCTGCCAGCCCCCGGGCGCCGGGGCCTGGGGGCGCGGCAGCGGCGCCGGGGAGGGCTCGGCCTCGGCCTTGGCGTGCCGGGGCGGCACGGCGAGCTGGAGCACGTCGGCCAGCGTCCCGGCGTACCGGTCGGCGACGGTGCGGCAGAGCCGCAGCAGCTGCGGGCTGAGCACGGGTTCGGGCGAGAGCACCTGGGCGAGCGGGGCGAGCGGGCCGGCGAAATCGCTCTTCTCCAGCCGGGCGACGATGAACCCGTCGTGCAGTTCCCCCCCCTCGCGCTGGCCCTTGACCACCCGCGCTCCGAAACGCACCCGCACCCGGACGCCCGGCTGGGCCTCCTCCGCCATCGCGGCGGGCACCTCGTAGTCGAAGAGCTTGTCGATGGTGAGCACGCCCTTGTCCACCACGACCCGGGCCACCGGCAGGTGCTCGGCCCGTTTGGCCCCGCGCCACGACCGGGGCTTGGCCCGCTTGACCGTCTCCCGGATGAACGCCAGCTGCTCCGGCTCGGCGCCCCCGTTCTCCCCTGTGCTGCTCATCGCTCCCAAGTACTACCAGGTCACACCGACAGGACGCACAAAGCGGAGCGGCGCCCACCCCGCGACGGGGGTGGGCGCCGCTCGGCAGAGCCGGGACGTCAGTCCTGGACGGCAGCCTTGAGCTGCTCCACGCGGTCGGTGCGCTCCCAGGTGAAGTCCGGCAGCTCACGGCCGAAGTGGCCGTACGCGGCGGTCTGGGAGTAGATCGGGCGCAGCAGGTCCAGGTCGCGGATGATCGCGGCCGGGCGCAGGTCGAAGACCTCGGAGACGGCCTTCTGGATGCTGAGGACCGGGACGGTCTCGGTGCCGAAGGTCTCCACGAACAGGCCGACCGGCTCGGCCTTGCCGATCGCGTACGCGACCTGCACCTCGGCGCGGCGGGCGAGGCCGGCGGCAACGATGTTCTTCGCCACCCAGCGCATCGCGTACGCGGCCGAGCGGTCCACCTTGGACGGGTCCTTGCCCGAGAAGGCGCCGCCACCGTGGCGGGCCATGCCGCCGTAGGTGTCGATGATGATCTTGCGGCCGGTGAGGCCGGCGTCGCCCATCGGGCCGCCGATCTCGAAGCGGCCGGTCGGGTTGACCAGCAGGCGGTAGCCCTCGGTGGTCAGCTTGATGCCCTGGTCGGCCAGCGCCTTGAGCTCCGGCTCCACGACGAACTCGCGGATGTCCGGGGTGAGCAGCGACTCCAGGTCGATGTCACTGGCGTGCTGGGTGGAGACGACCACGGTGTCGAGGCGGACGGCCTTGTCGCCGTCGTACTCGATGGTGACCTGGGTCTTGCCGTCGGGGCGCAGGTACGGGATGGTCCCGTTCTTGCGCACCTCGGTGAGGCGGCGGGAGAGGCGGTGCGCCAGGGTGATCGGCAGCGGCATCAGCTCGGGCGTCTCGTCGGACGCGTAGCCGAACATCAGGCCCTGGTCGCCGGCGCCCTGCTTGTCCAGGTCGTCCTCGTCGCCCTCGACCCGGGCCTCGTACGCGGTGTCGACACCCTGCGCGATGTCGGGCGACTGGGCACCGATGGACACCGACACGCCGCAGGAGGCGCCGTCGAAGCCCTTCTTGGAGCTGTCGTAGCCGATCTCCAGGATCTTGTCCCGGACGAGCTGGGCGATCGGGGCGTACGCCTTGGTGGTCACCTCGCCGGCCACGTGCACCTGGCCGGTCGTGATGAGCGTCTCCACGGCGACCCGGGAGGTCGGGTCCTCCCGCAGGAGAGCGTCAAGGATGGTGTCGCTGATCTGGTCAGCGATCTTGTCGGGGTGTCCCTCGGTCACGGACTCCGAGGTGAACAGGCGGCGAGACACAGCGCTCCCTGGGGTTGCAGCGGCTGCTGACTGAAGGCCCCCGGCGAACCGGGGACATCCGGAAAGACTTGATTCCTGGAGTCTAACCGGCTGCTTCCGCCGAACGTCACCCGCTTCCGGAAATCAAGAACGTTCTCCAGCGGGAATCCATCGGGAATCGAGCGGGAATCGATCAGTTCCGACCCGATTCCAGCCGCTTTGCCACCAGATCCCAGACCACGTCCGCGAGCACCTCCTTGGGGCCCACCGGTACGGGGGTCTCGGTGCCGTCCGCGCCCAGTACCACGGCCTCGTTGACGTCCTGCCCGAAGGCCTTGCCGTCGCCCACCTCGTTGACCACCAGCAGGTCGCACCCCTTCCGGGCGAGCTTGGCGCGGCCGTTGGCGAGCACGTCGTCGGTCTCCGCCGCGAAACCCACCACCAGTTGGCCCGAACGGGGGCGGTGCGCCGACAGTTCGGCCAGCACGTCGGGATTGCGGACCAGCGCGACCGGCGCCGGCTCGACCCCCTCGACCTTCTTGATCTTGCCGGTGGCGTACTCGGCGGGCCGGAAGTCCGCCACCGCCGCGGCCATCACCACGGCGTCCGCGGCCGCGGCCGCCGCCAGCGCCGCCTCGCGCAGCTCCAGCGCGGTCGAGACGTGCACCACGTCCACCCCGGCCGGGTCGGGCAGCTCGGCGTTGGCAGAGACGAGGGTCACCCGCGCCCCGCGGGCCGCGGCGGTCACGGCGAGCGCGTAGCCCTGCTTGCCGGAGGAGCGGTTGCCGAGGTAGCGCACCGGGTCAAGCGGCTCCCGGGTGCCGCCGGCCGAGACCACCAGGTGCCGGCCGGCCAGGTCGGTCGGCACCGCCCCGCCGCGGCGCAGCACGGCCCGGCAGGCCTCGAAGATCGCGCCGGGCTCGGGCAGCCGCCCCTTGCCGGTGTCCTTGCCGGTCAGCCGCCCGACGGCCGGCTCCAGCACGATCACGCCGCGGCGGCGCAGGGTGGCGACGTTCTCCCGGGTGGCGGGGTGCTCCCACATCTCGGTGTGCATCGCGGGCGCCACCACGACCGGACAGCGGGCGGTGAGCAGGGTGTTGGTGAGCAGGTCGTCGGCGAGCCCGTGGGCGGCCTTGGCGATCAGGTCGGCGGTGGCGGGGGCGACCACCACCAGGTCGGCCTGCTGGCCGATCCGCACGTGCGGCACCTCGTGCACGCGCTCCCAGGTCTCGGTGGCGGCCGGGCGGCCGGAGAGCGCGGCCCAGGTGGCCTCGCCGACGAAGTGCAGCGCCGCCGCGGTGGGCACCACGGTGACCTGGTGGCCGGACTCGGTGAACCGGCGCAGCAGCTCGCACGCCTTGTAGGCGGCGATCCCGCCGCTGACACCGAGGACCACGCGGGGGGCGTCCGCACTCGCGCTCATCTACCGGCCTTTCTCCGCATCGGGCACCCGACAGATCGGGAACCCGCCCACCCTACGACCCCTCGACGATCACTCGCACCGTGCCCCACCCCGACCGGGGGACGGCGAGCGGAGAACGCCGGAGGGCCCGGCGACCCCTACCGGAAAACGCCGGAGGGCCCGGCGGAAGAATTCCGCCCGGCCCTCCGGGGAAGTTGCGGGGCTGCCTCAGGCGGCGCCCTCGACCGCCTCGGCGGTCAGCATGCCGGCGTTGATCTCGCGCAGCGCGATCGACAGCGGCTTCTCGTGCACGTGGGTGTCGACCAGCGGGCCGACGTACTCCAGCAGGCCCTCGCCGAGCTGGGAGTAGTAAGCGTTGATCTGGCGCGCGCGCTTGGCGGCGTAGATCACGAGGCTGTACTTCGAGTCGGTGGCCTCAAGCAGCTCGTCGATCGGCGGGTTGATGATGCCCTCGGGCGCGGTCATGGAAGAGGACACGCGAAAACCTTCCGAAAGGGTGGAAAAGACTGACAGGTCAGGCTACACCGAGCAAGGCTAGCAGTTCGGCCGCTACCTGCTCGACGGAGGTGTTGACAAGGGTTGTGTCGAACTCGGTCTCGGCCGCGAGCTCGATCGTGGCCGCCTCCAGCCGCCGCTCGATCACGTCCTGCCGCTCGGTGCCCCGGCCGGTCAGCCGACGGACCAGCTCGTCCCAGCTCGGCGGAGCCAGGAAGACCAGCTGGGCGTCGGGCATCGACTCGCGCACCTGGCGGGCGCCCTGGAGGTCGATCTCCAGCAGGACGGGCTCACCGCGCTCCAGCTTCTCCAGCACCGCCGCGCGCGGGGTGCCGTAGCGGTTCCCCGCGAACTCGGCCCATTCCAGCAGCTCGCCGTTGGCGATCAGCTTGTCGAACTCGTCGTTGTCGACGAAGTGGTACTGGACCCCGTTCTTCTCGCCGGGCCTCGGGTGACGGGTGGTGGCCGACACCGAGAGCCAGACCTCGGGGTACATCTTCCTCATATGAGCGACGACCGTGCTCTTGCCGACCCCCGAGGGGCCGGAGAGCACGGTCAGCCGCGGACGCTCACTCATGCACCGATTATCCCGGATCGCGGACGATCCTGGGACCACGGGGGCACGGTCAGGCGGCGCCACCGCCGAACTCCCGCTCCAGGGAGGCGATCTGGTTCGTTCCGAGACCGCGGACACGGCGGCTCTCGCTGATGCCGAGGCGCTCCATGATCTGCTTGGCACGAACCTTGCCGACGCCCGGAAGGGACTCCAGCAGGGCCGAGACCTTCATCTTGCCGATGACGTCGTTGTCATTCTTGCCGGCCTTGATCACCTCGTGCAGGGAGGCGCCGGAGTGCTTGAGCCGGTTCTTGACCTCGGCGCGCTCCCGGCGAGCCTCGGCGGCCTTGGCGAGCGCGGCGGTGCGCTGTTCAGGGGTAAGGGGCGGAAGAGCCACGCCGTTCACCTCAGGGTGTGGAAGGAAGGGATTGAGCTATGACTGGTTCGGTACCTAGGACACCGTCCGCAAGGGGAGCCCAATGGGGAACCACAGGGCCCTGACCTGCGGGAGCTACGGGTTCGCGGCTCGCCGATGACCTATCGCCGGACACTACCCGGATTGCGGCGCCGCGTCAGGAAAAGAACACGAAAAGTCCTGGTCAGCCAAGGCCGACCAGGACTTTCCAGGGCAAAATGACCGCGATTGCGAGACTTTGGCGGGCTCGATGTGACGGCGCTCACGTCAACTCCGGTGCCGCCCCGCCGTCCTGCGGACACTGCGCACGGTCACCGATCGGCTACCGCGGCCCCACCGGCCGGACCGCTCCGGCCACTTGACGGCGTCCGCCGGTGCCTACTTGACGGCGTCCGCGAACTCGCCGACGAAGCGCTCCGCCGCCGCCCGCAGCGCCGGAACCGACGGCCCGTGCTTGAGCACGTCCCGGCTGACGCTCGGCACCACGTTGATCACCGAGGCGCCGAACACCCGCGGCAGGTCCGCCATGGTCGCACCCTGGGCGCCGATCCCGGGGGCCAGCAGCGGGCCGTTGATGGCCAGGTCCACGCCCGCGTCGGCCAGCGTCGCGCCGACCACCGCGCCGAAGGAGCCCAGCGGCGCGGCGTCCGCGTTCTCCGCCGCCAGCTGGCGCAGCACGGAGGCCGCGACCGGCTCGCCGTCCGCCCCGACGGCGCGCTGCACCTCGGCGCCCTCCGGGTTGGAGGTGAGCGCCAGCGCGAACACCCCGCAGCCCTGCTCGCGGGCCAGGTCGAGGGCCGGGCGCAGCGACCCGAAGCCCAGGTACGGGCTGACCGTGACGGCGTCCGAGAACAGCGGGCTGCTCGGCGACAGGAAGGCCTCCGCGTAGGCGGCCATGGTGGAGCCGATGTCGCCGCGCTTGGCGTCCATCAGCACCAGCGCGCCGGCCGCCCGGGCCTCCTCGACGGCCTTCTCCAGCACCGCGACGCCCTTGCTGCCGAAGCGCTCGAAGAAGGCGGCCTGCGGCTTGAGCACCGCGACCCGGTCGGCCAGGGCCTCCACCACGGTGCGGCTGAACGTCTCCAGCCCCGCGAGGTCGTCGCCGAGCCCCCAGGCGGAGAGCAGGGAGGCGTGCGGGTCGATGCCGACGCAGAGCTGGCCGCGGGCGTCGAGGGCCTGGCGCAGCCGGGCGCCGAACGGGGCGAGGGTCATGTCGTCCTTTCCAGGGGTGGTACGGCCTGCTGCGAGACCGGTCAGGGGGTTCAGGCGCCGCGGACGGCGCTGCCGACGGCCGCGGCGAGGTCGCGGAAGCCCGCGGCCCGGATCCGGGCGGAGAGGCCCTTGTGGATCCGGCGGCACCAGAACGGACCCTCGTAGATGAAGGCGCTGTAGCCCTGCACCAGGTCGGCGCCGTGGATGATCCGCTGCCAGGCGTCCTCGGCGGTCTCCACGCCGCCGACCGAGACCAGGGTCAGCCGGCCGCCGGTGCGGGCGCGCAGCCGCTGGAGGACCTCCAGGGCGCGGGCCTTGAGCGGGGCGCCGGACAGGCCGCCCATGCCGATCTCCTCGACCCGCTGCGGGTCGGCGAGCAGGCCGCCGCGGCCGATCGTGGTGTTGGTGGCGATGATGCCGTCCAGGCCCAGCTCCAGGGCGAGGTCGGCGACGGCGTCGACGTCCTCGTCGGCCAGGTCCGGGGCGATCTTGACCAGCAGCGGCACGTGGTGCGCGGTGGCGCGGTCGGCGGCCTCGCGCACGGCGGCGAGCAGCGGGCGCAGGTGGTCGACGGCCTGGAGGTTGCGAAGCCCGGGGGTGTTCGGGGAGCTGACGTTGACCACCAGGTAGTCGGCGTACTTGGCCAGCCGCTCGGTCGACTTGACGTAGTCGGCGACGGCGTCGGCCTCCTCGACCACCTTGGTCTTGCCGATGTTGACGCCGATCACCGGGGTGGAGCTGGTGTGCGGGCGGGCCGCCAGCCGGGCCGCGACCCGGGCCGAGCCCTGGTTGTTGAAGCCCATCCGGTTGATCAGCGCGCGGTCCTCGACCAGGCGGAACAGCCGGGGCGCCGGGTTGCCGGGCTGGGGCTCCCCGGTGATGGTGCCGATCTCGACGTAGTCGAAGCCGAGCATGGCCAGGCCGTCGATGCCGACGCCGTTCTTGTCGAAGCCGGCCGCGAGCCCGAACGGGCCGGGCAGGTCGAGGCCGAGGGCACGGGTGCGCAGCGCCCGGTCGCGCGGGGCGAGCACCAGCCGCACCAGGGTGCGCAGGCCGGGCACCGAGGAGGCGAGGCGGATCCAGAAGAAGGCCAGGTGGTGGGCCTTCTCCGGGTCCATCCTCTTGAAGACGAGGTCGAACAGGAACTTGTACAAAGCGGGATCAACTCCGAAGGCAGCAGCGGGTTCAGGGCGCGGGCGCAGCCCGTCGAAGGAAGGGTGGTGGCGGGCGACGGGCGGGCATACGAGTGGGGGGCACCAATCCGGCTCCGGTGCCCCCCACTGCGGTGGTGCTACTTGCGGCCGGCGTTGATCAGCTCGGCGTGCTCCTGGAGCGACATCACTCCGACCTCGTCGCGCAGCAGCGCGTCCATGCCCTGGACGGCCGCGCCCATCGCCTGGACGGTGGTCAGGCAGGGCACCCCGCGGGAGACCGCCGCGGTGCGGATCTCGTAGCCGTCCAGGCGCCCGCCGGTGCCGTACGGCGTGTTGATGATCAGGTCGACCTCGCCGTCGTGGATCAGCTGGACGATGGTCTTCTCACCGTTCGGGCCCTCGCCCTCGCTGTGCTTGCGCACCAGCGTGGACGGGATGCCGCCGCGCTGGAGCACCTCGGCGGTGCCGGCGGTGGCGAGCACCTCGAAGCCGAGGCCGACCAGCGCCCGGGCCGGGAAGACCAGGTTGCGCTTGTCCCGGTTGGCGACCGAGACGAAGACCTTGCCCTTGGTCGGCAGCGCGCCGTAGGCGCCGGCCTGGGCCTTGGCGTAGGCGGTGCCGAAGACCTTGTCGATGCCCATGACCTCACCGGTCGAGCGCATCTCCGGGCCGAGCACGGTGTCCACGCCGCGGCCGTGGATGTCGCGGAAGCGGCTCCACGGCATCACGGCCTCCTTGACCGCGATCGGCGCGTCGGCCGGCAGGGTGCCGCCGTCGCCCTCGGCCGGGAGCAGGCCCTCGGCGCGCAGCTCGGCGATGGTGGCGCCGAGCGAGACCCGGGCGGCGGCCTTGGCCAGCGGCACCGCGGTCGCCTTGGAGGTGAAGGGGACGGTCCGGGAGGCGCGCGGGTTGGCCTCCAGCACGTAGAGGATGTCCCCGGCCAGCGCGAACTGGATGTTGATCAGGCCGCGGACGCCGACACCGCGCGCGATGGCCTCGGTGGAGGTGCGCAGGCGCTTGATGTCGTAGCCGCCGAGGGTGATCGGGGGCAGCGCGCAGGCGGAGTCGCCGGAGTGGATGCCGGCCTCCTCGATGTGCTCCATGACGCCGCCGAGGTAGAGCTCGGTGCCGTCGTAGAGCGCGTCGACGTCGATCTCCACCGCGTCGTCCAGGAAGCGGTCGATCAGCACCGGGTGCTCGGAGATCAGACCGGCGTGCCGCTCCAGGTAGGACGCGAGCGAGGCCTCGTCGTAGACGATCTCCATGCCGCGGCCGCCGAGCACGTAGGACGGGCGGGCCAGGACGGGGTAGCCGATCTCGTCGGCGATCGCCTTGGCCTCCGCGAAGGAGAAGGCGGTGCCGTGCTTGGGGGCGGGCAGTCCGGCGTCGCGCAGCACGCGGCCGAAGGCGCCGCGCTCCTCGGCGAGGTCGATCGCCTCGGGCTGGGTGCCGACGATCGGCACGCCGTTGTCCTTGAGCGCCTGGGCCAGGCCGAGCGGGGTCTGGCCGCCGAGCTGGACGATCACACCGGCCAGCGGACCGGCCTGCTGCTCGGCGTGGACGATCTCCAGCACGTCCTCCAGGGTGAGCGGCTCGAAGTAGAGCCGGTCGGAGGTGTCGTAGTCGGTGGAGACGGTCTCCGGGTTGCAGTTGACCATGACGGTCTCGAACCCGGCCTCGGCCAGCGCGAAGGAGGCGTGCACGCAGGAGTAGTCGAACTCGATGCCCTGGCCGATGCGGTTGGGGCCCGAGCCGAGGATGATCACGGCCGGCTTGGTGCGCGGGGCGACCTCGCTCTCCTCGTCGTAGGACGAGTAGAAGTACGGGGTCTTGGCGGCGAACTCGGCGGCGCAGGTGTCGACGGTCTTGAACACCGGGCGGATGCCGAGCGCGTGGCGCACCTCGCGGACGACGTCCGGGCGCAGGCCGCGGATCTCGCCGATCTGCTGGTCGGAGAAGCCGTGCCGCTTGGCGTGGCGCAGCAGCTCGGGGGTGAGCTCCTCGGCCTCGGCCAGCTCGCCGGCGATCTCGTCCAGCAGGAAGAGCTGGTCGACGAACCACGGGTCGATCTTCGTGTACTCGAAGACCTCCTCCGGGGTGGCGCCGGCCCGGATGGCGTCCATCACGGTGTTGATCCGGCCGTCGGTCGGCACGGTGGCCTTGACCAGCAGCTCGGTCTTCTCGCCGAGCGGGCTCGTCCAGGTGAACTGGGAGCCCTTCTTCTCCAGCGAGCGCAGCGCCTTCTGCAGCGCCTCGGGGAAGTTGCGGCCCATGGCCATGGCCTCGCCGACCGACTTCATGGTGGTGGTCAGCGTGGCGTCGGCGCTCGGGAACTTCTCGAACGCGAACCGCGGGACCTTCACCACGACGTAGTCGAGGGTCGGCTCGAAGGAGGCCGGGGTCTGCTCGGTGATGTCGTTGGGGATCTCGTCCAGGGTGTAGCCGACGGCCAGCTTGGCGGCGATCTTGGCGATCGGGAAGCCGGTGGCCTTGGAGGCGAGCGCCGAGGAGCGGGAGACGCGCGGGTTCATCTCGATGACGATGACCCGGCCGTCGTCGGGGTTGACGGCGAACTGGATGTTGCAGCCGCCGGTGTCGACGCCGACCTCGCGGATCACGGCGATGCCGATGTCGCGCAGGATCTGGTACTCGCGGTCGGTGAGGGTCATCGCCGGGGCGACGGTGATCGAGTCACCGGTGTGCACGCCCATCGGGTCGAAGTTCTCGATGGAGCAGACGACCACGACGTTGTCGTTCTTGTCGCGCATCAGCTCCAGCTCGTACTCCTTCCAGCCGAGGATGGACTCCTCCAGGAGCACCTCGGTGGTCGGCGAGAGGGCCAGGCCCTGGCCGGCGATCCGGCGCAGGTCCTCCTCGTGGTGGGCGAAGCCGGAGCCGGCGCCGCCCATGGTGAAGGAGGGGCGCACCACGACCGGGTAGCCGCCGAGCGTGTCGACGCCGGCCAGCACCTCGTCCATGGTGTGGCAGATGACCGAGCGGGCGGACTCGCCGTGGCCGATCTTGGCCTTGACGGCCTCGACGACGCCCTTGAACAGCTCGCGGTCCTCGCCCTTGTTGATCGCCACGACGTCGGCGCCGATCAGCTCGACGCCGTACTTCTCCAGCGTGCCGGCGCTGTGCAGCGAGATCGCGGTGTTGAGCGCGGTCTGGCCGCCCAGGGTCGGCAGCAGCGCGTCGGGGCGCTCCTTGGCGATGATCTTCTCGACGAAGTCCGGGGTGATCGGCTCGACGTAGGTGGCGTCGGCGATCTCCGGGTCGGTCATGATCGTGGCCGGGTTGGAGTTGACCAGCACGACCCGCAGGCCCTCGGCCTTGAGGACGCGGCAGGCCTGGGTGCCCGAGTAGTCGAACTCGGCGGCCTGGCCGATGACGATCGGGCCGGAGCCGATCACCAGGACGGACTTGATGTCACTGCGCTTAGGCACGCTGGCCCTCCATGAGCTTCACGAAGCGGTCGAACAGGTAGGCGGCGTCGTGCGGGCCGGCGGCCGCTTCGGGGTGGTACTGCACGCTGAAGGCGGGGACGTCGAGTGCCTGGAGGCCCTCGACCACGTCGTCGTTGAGGCAGACGTGGGAGACCTCGACCCGCCCGTAGGGGGTGTCGCTCACCTTGTCCAGCGGCGCGTTCACGGCGAAGCCGTGGTTGTGGGCGGTCACCTCGACCTTGCCGGTGGTGCGGTCCTGCACCGGCTGGTTGATGCCGCGGTGGCCGTACTTGAGCTTGTAGGTGCCGAAGCCGAGGGCGCGGCCGAGGATCTGGTTGCCGAAGCAGATCCCGAAGAACGGGGTCGCCCGCTCCAGCACGCCCTGCGCGACGGCGACCTGGTGGTCGGCGGTGGCCGGGTCGCCCGGGCCGTTGGAGAAGAAGACGCCGTCCGGGTTGACGGCGTAGACGTCCTCCAGGGTGGAGTCGGCGGGCAGCACGTGCACCTCGATGCCGCGCTCGGCCATCCGCTGCGGGGTCATCGCCTTGATGCCGAGGTCCAGCGCGGCGACGGTGAACTTCTTCTCACCGACGGCGGGCACGATGTACGGCTCGGTGGTGGCGACCTCGGCGCACAGGTCGGCGCCCTTCATCTCGGGCGACTGCTGAACCCGGGCGAGCAGGGCGGCCGGGTCGGCCAGCGCCTCGCCGGAGAAGATCCCGCAGCGCATCGCGCCGCGCTCGCGCAGGTGGCGGGTCAGCGCGCGGGTGTCGATGCCGCTGATGCCGACGACGCCCTGGCGGGTCAGCTCCTCGTCCAGCGAGCGGCGGGAGCGCCAGTTGGAGGCCACCCGGGCGGGGTCGCGCACGACGTAGCCGGCGACCCAGATCTGCTTGGACTCGTCGTCCTCGTCGTTCCAGCCGGTGTTGCCGATCTGCGGCGCGGTCATCACGACCACCTGGCGGTGGTACGACGGGTCGGTGAGGGTCTCCTGGTAGCCGGACATGCCGGTGTTGAAGACCGCCTCGCCGAAGGTCTCGCCGGTCGCGCCGTAGGCCTGGCCGCGGAAGGTCCGGCCGTCCTCCAGGACGAGCACGGCCGGGATGCGCTCCCGCCGTTGGCGCTGCGTGGTGGGGGCAGGTGCGGTCATTGCGCGGCCTCTTCCGTCTTCTTCGTCTTCGTGGTACGTGTTGCGAGCTCGTTGATCGCCTCGACCCAGGCGGCGTGCTCGTCGGGGTGGTCGGCCCGGAAGCCGGAGTCCAGCTCGGTGCCCTCGTGGGCCCAGGTGACGACCAGCAGTCCGGAGGGGACGACCTTCCCGGCGATCCCGGAGTCCGTCCGGGCACCGGTGAGGTGCTCGGCCGGGATCCAGAAGTCGACGTCGCCGGGGCGCTGCACCAGCAGCCCGTCCGTGCCGAGGGTGAGGTCGGCCCGGCTGCGGGTGCCCAGGCCGTGCGCGACGACCCGGTCGAGCCAGTTCCCGGCGGTGGTGCTGCCGTGGTACCGCCCGCTGGTCTCCAGGATGGTGCGTCCGGCGCGGGCCGGCACGGCGGGCAGCGGCGGGATCCCGGACTGCAGGGTCCGGCGCCAGTTCCAGCCCTGGCGCATCAGCCAGTAGATCAGGCCGATGACGAGCATCAGTCCGACCGCCCAGCCGATGTAGTCCGGCCAGTCGGTGACCCTCGCCTGCTCCCTGGCCAGCGACGCGTAGCCGGTCACGCCAGGCCGCCCTGCTCGGCCGGCTCGCCGGCCAGCACGGTGGCGCGGCCGCGCAGGAAGGTGGCGTGCACCCGTCCGGGCAGGTCCATGCCCTTGTAGGGGGTGTTGCGGCTGCGGGTGGCGAAGCTCTCGGGGTTCACGGCCCCACGGTACGCGGGATCGAAGAGCACCAGGTTGGCGGGCTCACCCACCGAGATCGGCCGGCCGTGCCCGGTGAGACGGCCGATCCGGGCCGGGCGGTGCGACATCCGGTCGGCGACGCCCTCCCAGTTCAGCAGGCCGGTGTCGACCATGGTCTGCTGGACGACCGACAGCGCGGTCTCCAGGCCGACCATGCCCATCGCGGCCACGGCCCACTCGCAGTCCTTGTCCTCGGCCGGGTGCGGCGCGTGGTCGGTGGCGACGGCGTCGATGGTGCCGTCGGCCAGCGCCTTGCGCAGCGCCTGGACGTCCTCGGCGGTGCGCAGCGGCGGGTTCACCTTGTACACCGGGTCGTAGGAGCGGACCAGCTCGTCGGTGAGCAGCAGGTGGTGCGGGGTCACCTCGGCGGTGACGTCCCAGCCCTTGGACTTGGCCCAGCGGACGATCTCGACCGAGCCGGCCGTGGAGAGGTGGCAGACGTGCAGCCGGGAGCCGACGTGCGCGGCGAGCAGCACGTCGCGGGCGATGATCGACTCCTCGGCGACGGCCGGCCAGCCGCCGAGCCCGAGCTCGCCGGAGACCTGGCCCTCGTTCATCTGGGCGCCCTCGGTCAGCCGCGGCTCCTGGGCGTGCTGGGCGACGACGCCGTCGAAGGCCTTGACGTACTCCAGGGCGCGGCGCATCAGCACCGCGTCGTCCACGCACTTGCCGTCGTCGGAGAAGACCCGGACGCCGGCCGCGGACTCGTGCATCGCGCCGAGCTCGGCGAGCTTCTTGCCGCCCAGGCCGACGGTGACGGCGCCGACCGGCTGCACGTCGCAGTAGCCGGCCTCCTGGCCGAGCCGCCAGACCTGCTCGACCACGCCCGCGGTGTCGGCCACCGGGGTGGTGTTGGCCATCGCGTGCACGGCGGTGAAGCCGCCCATCGCGGCGGCCCGGGTGCCGGTGAGCACCGTCTCGGCGTCCTCGCGGCCGGGCTCGCGCAGGTGGGTGTGCAGGTCGACCAGGCCGGGCAGGACGATCATGCCGGTGGCGTCGATCTCGATGTCCGCCTCGACCGCCAGGCCGGTGCCGATCTCCTGGATGACGCCGTCGGCGAGGTGGAGGTCCTGCGGGGCGCCGCCCAGGATCTTGGCGTTGCGGATCAGGTAGCTGGTCACTGGGCGGTCTCCACGGAGTCGGTGCGGGGGGCGGCGGCGGTGTCTGCGAGGGTGGCCCCGCCGAGCAGCAGGTACAGGACGGCCATCCGGACGGAGACGCCGTTGGCGACCTGCTCGACCACGGTGCAGCGCGGCGAGTCGGCGACCTCGGCGGTGATCTCCATGCCGCGGACCATCGGGCCGGGGTGCATCACGATGGCGTGCCCGGGCAGCTGGGCCATCCGGAGGCCGTTCATGCCGTAGCGGCGGCTGTACTCGCGCTCGGTCGGGAAGAACGCGGCGTTCATCCGCTCGCGCTGCACCCGCAGCATCATCAGCGCGTCGGTCTTGGGCAGCACGCTGTCGAGGTCGTAGCTGACCTCGCAGGGCCAGTTCTCGATGCCGATCGGCAGCAGGGTCGGCGGGGCGACGAAGGTCACCTGGGCGCCGAGGGTGGTCAGCAGGTGCACGTTGGAGCGGGCGACCCGGCTGTGCAGGATGTCGCCGACGATGGTGACCCGGCGCCCGGCCAGGTCGTTGCCCAGGCCGGCGTTGAGGTGGCGGCGCATGGTGAAGGCGTCGAGCAGGGCCTGGGTGGGGTGCTCGTGGGTGCCGTCGCCGGCGTTGATCACGCTGCCGTGCAGCCAGTCGGACTGGGCCAGCCGGGCCGGCGCGCCCGAGGCGTGGTGGCGGATGACGACCGCGTCGGCCCCCATCGCCTGGAGGGTGAGCGCGGTGTCCTTGAGGCTCTCGCCCTTGGAGACCGAGGAGCCCTTGGCGGAGAAGTTGATGACGTCCGCGGACAGTCGCTTCTCGGCGGCCTCGAAGGAGGTCTTGGTGCGGGTGGAGTCCTCGAAGAAGAGGTTGACGACGGTGCGGCCGCGCAGCGTGGGCAGCTTCTTGACGGCCCGGCCGGAGAGCTGGGCGAGCTCCTCGGCGGTGTCCAGGATCAGCAGCGCGTCGTCGCGGCTGAGATCGGCGGCGGAGACGAGGTGGCGCTTCACGCGGCTACTCCGGGAGGTGCGGTTCGGTGGGCTGGGAGGCCATGGCCTGCGAGCTGCGGGCGGCGTGGTCGCGGTCGCCGACCAGCACGGCGTCCACGCCGTCGGTGTCGGCCAGGCGGACCTGCACGGCCTCGCGCAGCGAGGTGGGGAGGTTCTTGCCCACGTAGTCCGCCCGGATCGGCAGCTCGCGGTGGCCGCGGTCGACCAGGACGGCGAGCTGCACGGCGCGCGGGCGGCCGATGTCGTTCAGCGCGTCCAGCGCGGCGCGGATGGTGCGGCCGGAGAACAGCACGTCGTCGACGAGGATGACCAGCTTGCCGTCGATGCCGCCGGGCGGGATCTCGGTGTGCTCCAGGGCGCGGGCGGGCTTCAACCGCAGGTCGTCCCGGTACATGGTGATGTCCAGGGTGCCCAGCGGGATCTCGCGCCCGGTGATCTGGGCCAGCCGGCCGTGCAGGCGGCGGGCGAGGTGGACGCCCCTGGTGTGGATGCCGAGCAGCACGACGTCCTCCGCGCCCTTGGCGCGCTCGACGATCTCGTGCGCTATCCGGGTGACGACCCGGGCGATGTCCGTGCCGTCCAGCACCTGGTGCGGCGGTC
The DNA here is from genome assembly GCF_042896295.1 of Kitasatospora sp. NPDC001309. NCBI lineage: Bacteria > Bacillati > Actinomycetota > Actinomycetes > Kitasatosporales > Streptomycetaceae > Kitasatospora > Kitasatospora sp. NPDC001309. Next base: position 59,029 of record NZ_JBIAXC010000055.1, read on the forward strand.
GCGGCGTGGGTTCCTGATGGGTGGTCATGCCGAAGCGGACCTCCTTCCCCGCCTCACTGGACGGGCCTTAAAGGATGTCTGGGATTGGGCCCCCGCCGACCGGGCGTGGGCTTCGGGTCATCCTATCAGCGCGCCGCACGGCAAACGGACCTCCATCATTCCGCTTCTCCGGGTTCACGCACCGGATGCGCCGATGATGCGGGCCATTCGCACGACTGCCCCATTCGGCTTGACGCAACTACCTTACTCTACGTAACCTCACAGTGAGTTACGAGACAGGCGTCGAACCCACCGGTAACGACGCCGGCAACGCCCGTGACCCACCACTGAACGCGAAGCAATCTCGTCCGGGGAGATCAATGTCCAGCGACTACGCGAAGCAGCTCGGAGGCAAGCTCCGAGCGATCCGCACTCAGCAGGGGCTCTCCCTGCACGGTGTCGAGGAGAAGTCCCAGGGGCGCTGGAAGGCAGTCGTCGTCGGCTCGTACGAGCGCGGCGACCGTGCGGTCACCGTGCAGCGGCTGGCCGAGCTCGCCGAGTTCTACGGCGTGCCGGTGCAGGAACTGCTGCCCGGAGGCACCCCCGGCGGCGCGGCCGAGCCGCCGCCGCGCCTGGTCCTCGACCTGGAGAGACTGACCCAGGTGCCGTCCGAGAAGGCCGGTCCGCTACAGCGCTACGCGGCGACCATCCAGAGCCAGCGCGGCGACTACAACGGCAAGGTCCTCTCGATCCGCCAGGACGACCTGCGCACGCTGGCCGTGATCTACGACCAGTCGCCGTCGATCCTCACCGAGCAGCTGATCTCCTGGGGCGTGCTCAACCCCGACGCGCGCCGCGCGGTGCGCGAGGAGGACGCGAGCTGACGCTCGCGCTCCGGCTCCGCCGGAAAAGCGGGCCTCGGCCTGCAACGGCTTGCAGAAACGTCACGGCGCGGCCCCCGGTTTCCGGGGGCCGCGCCGCGGCGTGCCGGGCGGTCACCGGCTCAGCAGACCGTGCCCAGGCTGTAGCCCGGCTGCGCCGCCACGCCGTCCAGCCGCACCGGGCGGGCGGCCGGCGCCCAGTCCGGGCCGCTGCTCGACCACGCCCAGGCGGCAGGCAGGAAGCATCCGTCAGCGGCTCCGCCGCGGGACTCATCAGCGGCTCCCCCGCGGGCCCTCTCGGCGGCTCCGCCGGAGGCCGCCGACCCCTGCGAGCCGTGCAGCACCGCGACGCCCGGCAGCTCCAGCGCCAGCCCGGCGCACAGCACCGCGCAGACCAGCTCCAGGTCCTCGTCGTTGATCCGCGCCACGCCGTCCTCCCACTGCAGGACCCGGGCCGCCGCGGCCAGCCGCCCGCCCGGCGCGTCCACCCGCAGGCGCAGCTCGTACACCCCGGCGCCCGCGCCCACCAGCATCCGGCGGAACACCTCGCCACCGCGCTGGTAGGCGGCCCGCACCCAGCGCGCATGCTCCTCGTCGGTCTCCCTCGCACCCCCGTACAGCCCGCCGTCGAGCAGCAGGTCGGCGTGGCAGAGCGTCAGCCCGTTCTCCCGGGCCCGGACCAGTCGCGGCACGAAGTCCCCGGCCAGTTCCTCGCCCTGATAGGGCAGCAGCTGGGTCTGCAACGGCGGGTTGACCAGGTAGCGGTCGCGGGCGGCGGACTCGGCCGGGTCCAGGCCGTGCAGCAGGCAGAACTCCTCGAAGTCCTGCGGGTGGAACATCCGGGCCCGGACGGTCTCGAACCGCTCCAGCGCGTCGGCCAGCAGCTCCGCGGTGTCGGCCAGGTAGCGCTCGTAGTCGGGGGCGTCGCACACGCCCCAGGCCCGGGCCCGCGCGAAGTCCGCGGCATTGGTGAGCACACCGAGGACGAACGCCTGCTCGGCCCCCTCGACCCGCCGCGGCCGGTGCGGCGCCCGCAGCGCGGGGCGCAGGCCGCCGGCGGTGCAGTCGGAGTTGCGGCGGGCGCGGCCCTTGCGGCTGGTCATCGGTGGCTCCTGACATCTGCTGGGGGCCGTCGAACGGTACGGTGACGGTCAGCGGCGGGGCTCGCCGCTGACCGTGTTACTCCCCAGTTCCGCGCGCCACACACGTACGGCGTGTCACGGAAATGTAACCACCGGTAATAGGGGTCGTCGCGGCCTCAGCGCGGCACCCGGGCCAGCTGCCGGGACTGGGCGACCAGGCGTCCGGCCTCGTCCCAGACCTCGGCGTCCTCCTCGAAGTAGCCGCCGGCCACGTTGCGGGTGGAGTGGACGACCCGCAGCCAGCCCGGGGCGGGCCTGGCCCGCAGGTGGACGGTCAGCTCGACGGTCGGGGCCCAGCCCGGCAGGCCGAGGTCGAAGGTGACCGGCGGGAGCGCGTCGGCGACCAGCAGGAGCAGCAGCGGGTCGGGGTCGCGGCCGTCGGCGAGCCGGAACCAGCCCTGGATCCGGCCGTTGCCGGAGGGCTGGCCGAGCGCCCAGCCGACGGTGGCCGGGTCGAGCCGCAGGTCGAAGCGCTCCAGCAGGGCGGCCTGCTCGATCAGCTGCCTGGGGGCGTGCTCGACGCCGATGCACTGGTCCGGCGGCGGCAGCTGCGGCGGGGTCGCGGTGGTGCGCACCTCGCCGTCGGCGGCGGCGAGGTCGCCGTGGCTGGCCACCACGCGCAGGCGTTCGACGCCGTCCTGGCTGAGCGAGGCGGTGCCGGTGGACAGCCCGCGACCGGTGCGCAGCACCTCGGTGCGGACGGTGGCCGGGCCGGGGGTGGAGGCGGACAGGTAGTAACCGCTGATCGACACCGGGTCGGGGTGCTGCCCGTGCTCCAGCGACAGCGCGTGTCCGGCCACCGCGAGCAGCAGCCCGCCGTTGACCCCGCCGCCGATCTGCCAGCCGGCGCCGAGCTCGGCCTCGTAGCGGCCGGCCTCCTCGGGGTGTCTGGTGAGGGCGATGCCCCGGTCGAACTCGCTGCGGGTCGCGGTGCTCATGGGTGTGGCCTGCCCTTCGGGTCGCCGACGGCGCCGTCGGCGAAGTTACTGACGAGTAGCACCCACCCTACGCCCACCGGGTGAAACGCGGAACGGCCGCAGGCCCCGGAGTTCCGGGGGCCTGCGGCCGTCTGCGAACAGCACCGATCAGCGGCGGATGCTCGGCTTCAGCTCCAGGAAGCGGGCCAGCATGCCGTTGACGAAGGCCGGGGAGTCGTCCGTGGAGAACTCCTTGGCGATCTCGACGGACTCGTCCAGGACGACCGCGTCCGGGACGCCGTCCTCCCAGATCAGCTCGTACGCGCCGAGCCGCAGGACGTTGCGGTCCACGATCGGCATCCGGTCGAGGGTCCAGCCCACCGCGTACTGCTCGATCAGGTCGTCGATGCGACGCGCGTGCTGGACGTACCCCTCGATCAGCTCCATGGTGTACTCGCCCACCTGCGGGGTGCCCTCGTCGGGCTTGGGCTCGCGGGCGCGCGCCACCCAGTCGGCAAGGACCTGCTGCGGGTCGACCCCGCGGTGGTCGGCCTCGAAGAGGATCTGGAAGGCCCGGGTACGGGCCTTGCTACGTGCGGCCGACACGGACTTACTTCACCCGGCCGAGGTAGCTGCCGTCGCGGGTGTCGACCTTGACCTTCTCGCCGGTGACGACGAAGAGCGGGACCTGGATCTCGGCACCGGTCTCCAGGGTGGCCGGCTTGGTGCCACCGGTGGAGCGGTCGCCCTGCACGCCCGGCTCGGTGTGGGAGATCACGAGCTCGACGGAGGTCGGGAGCTCGATGTAGAGCACCGCACCCTCGTTGGTGGCGACGAGGGCCTCGAAGCCCTCCAGCAGGTAGTTCGCGGCGTCACCGACGACGGCCGGCTCGATCGTGATCTGGTCGTAGGTGTCCATGTCCATGAACACGAAGTTCTCGCCGTCCTTGTACGAGAACTGCATGCCGCGCTTGTCGACGTTGGCGGTCTCGACCTTGGTGCCGGCGTTGAAGGTCTTGTCGACGACCTTGCCCGTCAGGACCTCCTTGAGCTTCGTACGCACGAAGGCCGGGCCCTTGCCGGGCTTGACGTGCTGGAACTCGACGACGGACCAGAGCTTGCCGCCCTCCAGCTTGAGGACCATGCCGTTCTTGAGATCGTTCGTGGAAGCCACGGGCGCACTTACTCCTGGATATAGCTGTCAAGGAACCAAGGGTTCGCGTCCTGCCGCCGGCCCGGGGGCCGCCGTCACAGGGCGAGGAGCTCCTTGGTGGTGATGGTGAGCAGCTCGGGCCCGCCCTCCTCGAGGGGGCGCACCACGAGCGTGTCCTCGATCCGGACCCCGCCCTTGCCCGGGAGGTGGACCCCTGGACCGACGGTGACCGGCACGCGGCTGTCCAGTTTACCCATGTCCGACGGACCGAGGCGCGGCGCCTCCCGGATCTCCAGCCCGATGCCGTGGCCGACCGGGTGCGGAGAGGCCTCGGCGTGCCCGGCCGCCTCCAGGACCTGCCGGGCCACCCGGTCGGGCACGCACTGCTCGACGCCCGGGCCGAGCGCCTCCCGACCCGCCCGCTGGGCGCGGAAGACCAGCCGGTGCAGCTCGACCTGCCAGGGCGCGGGAGCCGCTCCGATCACGAAGGTCCGGGCGGTCGAGACGCCGTAGCCCCGGTACTGGGCGCCCATCACCACGGTGAGGAAGTCGCCCTCCTCCACCCGGCGGTCGGTGGGCTGGTGGGCGGGCTGGCCGGAGTGGCTGCCGGTGCCGACCGACACCGGGAAGGCCGCCCGGTCGGCTCCGTGGTCGATCATCCGGCGCTCCAGCTCCATCGCCAGGTGCCGCTCGGTCCGGCCGACCAGGATCGACTCCAGCAGCTCGCCCAGCGCCTGGTCGGCGATCTCGGCGGCGATCCGCAGGTCCGCGATCTCGTGCTCGTCCTTGACCACCCGCAGCCGCTCCACCACCTGGCCGAGGTCCGCCAGCCGGCCGCCCTCCAGCAGGCCCGCGACCGCCCGGTGCCGGGTGACGGTCAGGTCGTGCTCCTCGACCGCCAGGTCGCGCACCCCCAGCCGGTCCGCGGTGGCGGCGGCCGCCAGGGCGGTGTCCGCCCCGGCCGCCACCGGCACCTGGGTGACGTCCGCGGCGATCAGGTGCTCCCCCGAGTCGTCCGGCGGCAGGTCGTCCGGGAGCGTCAGCAGCACCCGGTCCCGGGTCAGCAGCAGGGTCGCCCCGCAGGGCGCGCAGCCCGTCAGGTACCGCACGTTCGCCGCCCGGGTGATCAGCGCCGCGTCGGCGCCGGCCGCGCTGCAGTGCTCCCTCACCCGCTCCCGCCGCCCCGCGTACGCATCCGCCATGCGTCGAGCCTACGAACCCCCGGCCCGAAGCGCCCGCCGAGCACCCCCGAGGGATGCGCCGGCACCCCACTGCGCCCCGCGCGCCCCCGCGCACTCCCCGCTGACCGCCGTCACCTCCCCTCCGGGTCGATCAGGCCCCGGCGGTAGGCCGGGACGAGGTTCTGCGGGACGAGCATCTCCCGGCCGTTCAGGGTGATCGGGACGAGCTTCGGGCCGGTCGCCTTCCACTGGGCGCGGCGGTGCCGGGTGTTGCTGCGCGAGGTCCTGCGCTTGGGAACTGCCATCGGGGGCTCCTGTCGGGTGGTGCCGGGCCGTCGGGTCCGGGCTAACGGGTGGTGCCGGAGGCGTACGGGAGGAGGGCCGTCTCGCGGGCGTTCTTGACCGCCCGGGCCACCGCCCGCTGCTGCTGGACGGTGAGCCGGGTGACCCGCCGGCTGCGGATCTTGCCGCGGTCGGAGACGAAGCGGCGCAGCAGGTCGGTGTCCTTGTAGTCGACGTACTCGATGCCGGCCGCGACCAGCGGGTTGGGCCGGGCCTTCGGCGCGGCGGTGCGGTTGCGCACGGGTGCTCCCTTGCGGTGGTGGGCGGGGTCGGATGCTCTTATGGATGTCAAGCAGCGATGGTGAGCTGCTCGGTGGTGGTGCTCGGTGTGCTGGGCGTGGTCAGGACTCGGTAGATCTCTCGGGCGATGAACCGCTTGAGGCAGCGGATGATCTCCTTCTTCGAGAGGCCTACGGTGGTCCTGCGCCGCATGTAGTTCTTGGTGCGTTCGTCCCAGCGCAGTCGGCACAGGACGATGCGGTAGAGGGCGGCGTTGGCCGCCCGGTCACCGCCCCGGTTGAGG
>NZ_JBIAXC010000056.1:0-64898 GCF_042896295.1 Kitasatospora sp. NPDC001309
GGCAAGCTCGCCGACCTCGTCGTCCTCGACTCCGACACCTACGACCTGGTCGCCGTGATGCGCCGCGGCCGCTGGGCCGTCGGCGGCGACCGCTTCCCCACCGTCAGGTCGGCCTGAGCAACGGCGACGGCCGCCCTCCCCCGGCGGGGGAGGGCGGCCGTCCGCGTTCTCGACCGGGCCTCAGCTGCTCGGTTCGACGGTGATCTGGTCGATCAGGATCGGCCCGGAGGGCACCGTGAAGCTGACCGAGTTCGCCCCGGCCTGGAACTGCGGCAGTATCCAGGTGGTGTACCAGGACGACGCCGGGTCCTTGCCGGGCGAGTAGTTCCGGTACGTCAGCCCGTTCGGCCAGTCCTTGCCGTTGACCGCGGCCGCGCCCTTCACGTCCCCGCCGGCGTTGTTGTAGTGCACGGTGAGCTTGTACGTGCCGGCCGCGGCGATCTGGCCGTTCCAGGTGACGGTGCCGCCCTGCTGGAGCGTCAGGTAGCTGCCGTCGGCGGACTTGGCGCCCTTGACGCTGTTGCCGGACGGCGCGTTCTGCCCCTGCAACTGGCCGGCGTCCACGGTCGCCGGGCCGGCCGAGACCGTGGCGCTCGCCGAGGGCGAGGCCGAGCCGGTCCCGCTCGGCGTCGCGGCACCGCTGGGCGCCGGCGGGGCGGCGCTGGTGGTGCCGCCCTTGGCGGTCTTGTCCGCGTCCGGGTCACCGGTGGAGAGCGCGATCCCGGCACCGATCGCTATCGCCGCGACCACGGCGACCGCACCGATCACGGCGCCCTTGCTCCGGCCGCTGCTCGGCCGCTCGTCCCCCGGCTGCGGCCGGGAGTGCTCGGCGTAGCGGGTCTGCTGGGCGGGCGCGCCGTACTCGGCCTGCGGCGGCACACCGGGCTGGCCGTACTGGCCCTGCGGGGGCATCCCCTGCTGGCCGTAGGGCGGCTGCGCGGGACCGGGCTGGCCGTACGGCGGCTGCTGGGCGCGCGGCGCACCGTACTGCGCCCGGCCGACCTCCATCGGGCGGCTGTACGACGTCCGGGGAACCCCCTGCTGCGGCTCGGCCGGCTGCCCGGTGGAGCCGTCGGCCGGCCGGTAGAGGTAGCCGAACGGGTCGTCGTCCTGTGGGGCACCGCCCCCCTGGCCCTCGGGCAATCCGTTGTCGCCGGCGGTCGTCACGGTGGTCTGTTCCCCCATCCGGTGTGCGCCGCGCGCGGGCGGCGCAGATCATGGACGCTGTCGTACCGGGCACCCTACCTGCCGTACCTGACAGCAGGAAAAGAACCCTTGACAACCCGTGGGTAACCTGCGCGTTCCCGGGCGCCCGGCGCCCACCCCCTCCCGCCGGCCGCTGAGCAGGCGCCGCGAGCCCCGTCGTCAGCCCGCGCGCCGGTGCGAGCGCTCGCCGCGCGCGCCCCGCACGGCCCCGCCCCGGGCCCGCTTCTCGTCGTACATCCGCTCGTCCGCGGTGTGCAGCACCTCTTCGATGCTCATCCCGCAGCCGGCCCAGCCCACTCCGAGGCTCACCCCGACCCGCATCGCCCGGCCGTCGATCCGCATCGGCGGGATGATCGCGTTGCGCAGCCGGTGGGCCAGGTCCTTGGCCTCCTCGCGGCCGATGCCGTCGGCCAGCACCACGAACTCGTCGCCGCCCAGCCGGGCCACCGTGTCGCCGTCCCGGACCGCCCCGCTCAGCCGCCGGGCGACCTCGACCAGCACCGAGTCGCCCGCGTTGTGGCCGAACCGGTCGTTGATCGACTTGAAGCCGTCCAGGTCGCAGAAGAGTACCGCGAGCCCCTTGTCGGCCGGGGCCGCCGGGCCGGAGCGGAACGGCACCGACCAGGCCTCGCCGCTCGGCCCGTACTCGGCCGGCACCACGGCGTGCACGTGCTCCCCGTACCCCGCGCCGAGCCCGGGCGCCGGCCCGCCCTCCAGCGCGCCGTAGCCGTGCACCGGCCCCGGGTAAGGGTCCACGCCCTCCAGGCCCTCGTACGCCGCGTGCGCGCTGTAGGTGTCGGCCGGGTAGGCGTACGGCTGCGGGTAGCCGACCTCGGCGGTCAGCGCGGGGGCGGCGGCGCCGACCGGCTGCGGCTCGGCGCAGAGCCGGCGGGCCAGCCGGGCCTTGAGCTCGGCGCCGTTGGGCAGGCCGGTGAGCGCGTCGTGGCTGGCCCGGTGGGCGAGCTGGAGTTCGTGGCGCTTGCGGTCCTCGATGTCCTCGACGTGGGTGAGCAGGAAGCTCGGGCCCTCGGCCGCGTCCGCCACGATCGAGTTGCGCAGGCAGACCCACTGGTAGCCGCCGTCCCGCCGGGACAGCCTCAGCTCCGCCCGGCCGCTCTCGGCGCTGGTGCGTTCCAACAGGGCCCGGTCCTCGGGGTGCACGAGGTCGGCGAAGCTCTGCTGGCGCAGCACCGCGCGGGGGCGGCCGAGCAGTCGACAGAGCGCGTCGTTGACCCTGGTCAGCTGGCCGCGCCCGGCGCCGTGGAGTTCGGTGATGGCCATCCCGCTGGGCGCGTACTCGAAGGCCTGCCGGAAGCTCTCCTCGCTGGCCCGCAGGGCCTGCTGCTCCTTCTCCAGCCGGGCCAGCGCGCGCTGCATCTCGGCCCGCAGCCGGGCGTTGCCGATCGCGATGGAGGCCTGCAGCGAGAACATCTCCAGGGCCTCGCGGGTCCACGCCCCGGGCCGCTTGCCGCTGCGCGGGCGGTCCACCGAGAGCACGCCGAGCAGGTCCCCGCCCGCGCTGTACATCGGGGCGAGCAGTCCGTCGGCGGGGTGCCAGTCGTTGGCGTAGACGGGCAGCGGTCCGTCGCCGATCCAGCGCGGGATGTCGCTGGCGACGGCCCAGCCGCGGTCGTACGGCAGGAAGCGCAGGGTGCCCCAGTGGTCGCTGACCCCGAGCAGCCGGTCCCAGGACTCCCGCGAGCCGACCTGGCCGAGCAGCACCGAGGGCCCGCCCATCGGGCTCTCCTCCAGCTCCCAGACTGCTGCCACCACCAGGTCGCCGTCCGGCCGGACCAGGCTGACCGCGGCGGCGTCGAAGCCGAGTCCGTGCACCGCGCCCTCGACGACGGCCTGCAGCGTGCCCGCCAGGCTGCGGGCAGCGTTGAGGTCCGCCACGACCCGGTGCAAGGTGCGGAGGGTCGCGAGACGGACGTACGGCTCCGACTCGGCTTCCATGCGGGGGCTCCCCGGCTGCTTCGGATAGTTCTTGATTGGTTATCGTCCGATTGCCAGAAGAACTGAATCACAGGGAGCACAGCGTTCGGCACGCTCGGTCAGCAATAGGCCACCACTTGTGACTTAAATCACACAAGACTAATGCGCCCTTAATCAGTTCATCCGCCCCATAGCGGGACATAAACCGCCATCGGAACATTCCTGGTGGTCGACCACGGGGGCCGCGGACTCAAGCGGACTGCACCCGCCGGTACCCGCGCTTCACCCCTGGGAGTGACCGCGGCCCGCGGCGGGCACCACCCCCCGGCCGTGGTCCTACGACCACGGCCCGATGCCGTCACCCGGGAGCGACGACTACCGTGCGGTACGTGTATCCGTCCCCGCAGCCCGAAGCTGCCCCCCACGCCACGCCCGACGAGTTCCGGGCAGCCCTCTCCCAGCTCGCCGCCGGCGTGAGCCTGGTGACCGTCCACGACGAGGAGGACGGCGAGGACGTCGGCATGACCGCCACGTCCTTCCTCTCGGTGTCCCTGGACCCGCCGCTGGTGCTGGTCTCGGTCCGCGAGGACTCCCGGATGGACGAGGTGCTCTCCCGGAACGACACCTGGGCGGTCTCGGTGCTCACCGAGGGGCAGAAGACGCTCGGCTCCCGCTTCGCCATGAAGGGCCGGCTCAGCGACCGGCTGCTGTTCGCGGACACCCCGCACCACCGCGGCGCCCGCACCGGGGCCCCGCTGATCGAGGGCGCGCTGGCCACCGTCGAGTGCCGCACCGAACAGCGGATACCCGCGGGCGACCACACCCTGCTGATCGGCCGCGTGCTGGAAGCCGTGGTCCCCACCCCCGGCGGCCGCCCGCTGCTCTACTTCCGCGGCGGCTACCGCACGCTGGGCTGAAACGGTTCGGCAGGCGGCACCACCCGGCGGTCCGCCCTACTCGCCGCGCGGCGACCGCCGGCCCTGCTTGAGGTCGGAACGGTGCCGCTTGTTCTCCAGCCGCCGCTCCACCATCCCCCGGCTCGGCCTGGTCGCCCGGCGGGCCTTCGGCGGCGGCGCGCACGCCTCGCTCAGCACCACCCCCAGCCGCACCGCGGCCGCCTCCCGGTTGCGCCACTGCGAGCGGAACTCCGAGGCCTGGATCACCAGCACCCGGCCGTCCACCAGGCGGTGCGCCAGCCGCTCCAGGGCGCGCGTGCGCCACACCTCGGGCAGCGCCTTCGAGGCGACCAGGTCGAACCGCAGCTCCGCCTTGGAGTCGGAGGTGTTGACGTGCTGGCCACCGGGGCCGGAGGAACGCGAGAAGCGCCAGACGAGCTCGGCGTCGGGGACGACCACCGACCCCCGTACGCGGATGGGCTCGGACATGCGCCCATCATCCCGCGCGACCCCCGCCGAGGTCACCCGGTTATCGGTTACCCGCCCACTCCCCGACAATGGCCTACGTGATCGAGCTCGGCTACTCCCTCTCCAACCGCTTCCCCGACCCCCCGCAGACCGACTACCGCACCGCCCCCGTGCGCGCCCTGCGGTACGACCTGTTCTGCGGCGACGTCTACCTGGACGCCGAGGGCGCCGAACTCTCCACCCGCTGGGCCTGGGTCCCGGTGCTGGACTTCGCCTGGGCGCTGTGCGACATCGTCGAGCAGCTCGACCGCGACCCGGACGGCTCCCGGGCCGCCCGGGTGCAGACCGCCGACCTCGACTTCACCCAGAACACCGAGCTGCTGCGCTTCGCCCGCCGGTTCAACTGGGTCGAGGTCACCGCGACCTGGCTGCGCGACGAGCCCCCGGCCGTGGTCCGGCACAGCGAGCTGCGGCGTGAGGCCCGGGACTTCCTCCAGGACACCCTCGCCGACCTGTTCGACATGCACCCCGACCTGGCCGACAACCCGAACATCTGGACGCTGCAGGGCCGCTTCCCCCGGGTCTGACATCCGGACCCGACCGACCCTGCCAAGGCTTTGCCCGTCCTTTGCCCGGCTTTGACGCCCACGAAGAATTCACGGGTTCCCCGGAACCAAGGCGACCGAGTACCGCGTTGTCCCGGGAAAAGCGAACGAAGGGACTGCAATCGCCATGCCAGTGAGCCTCTCCAAGGGTGGCAACGTCTCGCTGACCAAGGAGGCCCCCGGCCTGTCCGCGGTCAGCATCGGCCTGGGCTGGGACACCCGCACCACCACCGGCGCCGAATTCGACCTCGACGCCAGCGCGATCGTCCTGAACGCGGACGGCAAGGTGCTGTCCAACGCGCACTTCGTGTTCTTCAACAACACCAGCACGCCGGACAACACCGTCGTGCACACCGGCGACAACCGGACCGGCGAGGGCGCGGGCGACGACGAGTCGATCAACGTCAACCTGGCCGGCCTGCCCGCCGAGGCCGTCAAGATCACCTTCCCGGTCACCATCTACGACGGCACCGCCCGCGGCCAGAACTTCGGCCAGGTCCGGAACGCCTACATCCGCGTGGTGAACGCGGCCGGCGGCGCCGAGATCGCCCGGTACGACCTCTCCGAGGACGCCGCCACCGAGACCGCGATGATCTTCGGCGAGCTCTACCGCAACGGCGGCGAGTGGAAGTTCCGCGCGGTCGGCCAGGGCTACGCCTCCGGCCTGGCCGGCATCGCCCAGGACTTCGGCGTCCAGATCTGACGCAGCAGGGGCGGCAACGCCGAGGGGCGGGAAGTCGGTCGACTTCCCGCCCCTCGGCGTCGGTGTCCTTCGGCGTCGGTGTCCTTCGGCGGCGGGCCGCTCAGCGCGAGGCGCGCAGCTCCGGGAGCTCGATCAGTTCGGTCTCGTCCTCGGGCGTCAGGTCCACCACGGTCACCCCGCCCGGCTCGGCGCCCCCGGCGCGCACCGGCTGCGCCAGGTGCTCCGGGTGCTCGACCGACACCTCTGGAACAGCCTCCCGGGCCTCCTGCGCCTCGGCCTTCGCCTTCGCGGCGACCGCCTCGTCGCCCACCACGTCCGCCAGGTCCGCCCGCTCCCCCAGCTCGGCGACGCTGCCCACCGCCGGCGCCGGAACGGCCGCCCGGACCGCCGCGCCCTGGCCGCGGCCGAAGAAGCTGAACCCCTGCCCGCGCACCTGCCCGGACTGGACCGGACGCGGCCGTTGCCGCTCCGCCGGCGCGGGCGCCGACCCGACGGCCGGGGCGCCGGGCGCCCCGCCCAGCTGACCGACCGTCGCGGTCAGCGCCGGGCGCAGCGGCGTGGGCTGCACCGGGGTCCGCCCGGCCGGCGCCTGCGCCGGGGTCGGCACCGAGGGCGCCACCGGGGCGGGCACGGACACCGCACCCGGAACCGGAGCGGCCTCCACGGCCGGACGGGCCTGAGCGGCCCGAGCGGACGGCGCGGCCTGGACCGACGAAGCGGCCGGAGCGGCCGGAGCCGTCCGCGCCCGCAGCGCGACCTCCGCGCCCGCCGTGCGCTCCCGCTCGGCCTCCTGCTCGGCGGCGCGCCGCTCCAGCAGCCGCAGCACGGACGCGGCGCGCACGAACGCGGCCGGACTGGCCGGGTACTTGGGGCGGCTCGCGGCGAGCGCCCGCTGGGCCGCCTCGGCCTCCTTGAGCGCCTGCTCGGCGACCGCCACGGCCCGCTCCCGGAGCAGCCGGGCGATCTCGGTCTCGGCCTTGGCCAGCCGCGACTTCTCCGCCGTCAGCCGCCGGCCGAAGCGGGTGGCCCGCTCCTCGGCGACCTCGGCCGCGTACTCGGCCTCGGCGAGCTGCTCCTCGAAGCGCTCCTCGGCCCGCAGCCGCTGCGCCGCGGACATCTCGGCGGCCGCCCGGGCCGCCTTGTCGCGCTGACGCAGCAGCACCGCGAAGCCGAGGGTGGCGATCAGTGCGGCGACACCCACCGAGCGCACCAGGACGGTGTCCTGACTGAAGACCAGAGCGGCCAGTGCGGCGACCAGCAGCACGCCGGCGGCGGTGGGGGGAAAGACCCGGCCGAGGACGGAGGAATGACGGTGGCGTCCGCGAGACATGCCAAGAAACTAGCGTGCGAATTGGGGCCGTGTCAGCCCAGGGTCCCCTTCCACCCTTGACAGTGGGCATTTTTTACCGCATGTGCCCGGCTTTTCACTCAAGATCACGAAAAAGGGCCTGCTCAGCGCCGTCCGACCGGATCCGGCCGATCCGTCAGCGGTGCGAGGCCGCCGGACCGCCCGGGTCGTCGTGGTCCTCCGGCAGCTTGCACACGTGCTGCAGCCAGAGCGCCGCCGCGATCACCGCGGCGCCCGCCAGCACGGCGAGCCCGGCGGTCACCGCCTGGTCCTTGCGCGCCGACACGTCCAGTTCGCCGAGCAGGTAGATCCCGGCCCCGGCGTAGATGCCGGTGACCACCGCGGAGACCAGCGCGCTGGCCTGGCCGAGCACCACCGCCCGGGCCGCCAGCAGCGGGTCGACCCCCTTCGCGCCGGGCTGCCGCTCGCGCACCGCCTTCAACCGGGCCCGCAGCGAGAGCGCGGTCGCCAGCAGGACCACCGCCACCGCCGCCAGCACCACCGGGGCCGCCGCCGGTACGGCCGGCAGCGTGTCCAGGGACGCCCACAGCTTGGACCCGGCCCAGGACAGCGCCGTCGTCGCGGCGGTGATGCCGATCAGCAGACGGAGGCGAAGCAGCTTCACTCGGAGGTGGTCCTTCCCGGGGTTGCCAGAGCCGACCGCCCGCCCGGTGGCCCGGTGCGGCGGCGTCAGGCCACCGTACCGGGACGGGACGGGCGGACATCTACTCGTACGGCCGGGCCCGGTCGCCGAGTTCCCGGCCGATCCGGCGGCCCCGGCCGACCCGGCCGCGGGGGCCGGGTCCTGCGCGGTGCTACTCCGGCAGCGTCAGCCGGATGTCGTCGCGGCGCTTCACGCCCTGCGCGTCCGGGCCGCCGAGCGCCTCCAGCAGCGCGCCGACCAGCCCGTGCCCCGGCACCTCGGCCTCGGGCTGGGCGTCCAGCCAGGGGGCGAGCACGAAGGCACGCTCGTGCGAGCGCGGGTGCGGCAGCAGCAGCTGCGGGTCCTCGCTGACCACGCCCTCGTAGGCCAGGATGTCGACGTCCAGGGTGCGCGGGCCCCAGCGGACCTCCCGGACCCGTCCGAAGGCGTCCTCGATCGCGTTGCCGCGCTCCAGCAGGTCCCGCGGGGGCAGCGAGGTGCGCAGCACCACGACCGCGTTGTAGTAGTTGGGCTGTTCCTCCGGGCCGCCGACGGCCTCGGTCTCGTAGATCGCCGAAACGGCCTTGATCCTCAGCCCGGGGGTGTCCGCGAGCGCGTCGACGGCACCCTGGAGGGTGTCCAGCCGGTTGCCCAGGTTGCTGCCGAGCGCGATCACCGCACACCGCTGGCTGTGCAGCGTGGTGTCGGCGGAGTCCACCCGGCTCTCCAGGTCGAACGCGTTCGGCTCGGCGATCGGGTCACTGCTGTTCATCGAAGAAATCCCTCTGCATCGGAAACCAGGCGCGCGGTGGGGGTCATGCGCGGCCCCGGTGGATGGTCACGGTCACGTCGTCGAACGGCACGGTGATCGGGGCGTCCGGCTTGTGCACGGTGACCTCGACCTCCTCGACCGCGTCGTGCTTGAGGCACTGGTCGGCGATCCGCTGCGCCAGGGTCTCGATCAGGTCGACCGGCTCGCCGGCGATGATCGCGGTGACCTCCTCGGCCACGATGCCGTAGTGCGCCGTGCGGGTGAGGTCGTCTCCGGACGCGGCGGGGCGGGTGTCCAGGTACAGCACGAGATCGACCACGAAGGTCTGGCCCTCGACGCGCTCGCGCTCGAAGACGCCGTGGTGGCCCCGGGCTCGCAGCCCCCGCAGGGTGACGCGGTCCAGCAAACGAATCACTGCTCCCAGTCGGACGGGCCCCGCCCTGGGGGAAGGCATGGACGGGCAGGGCGAAGACGGGCATCACGCCCGCCACTCCGTTTCGAATCTACCCGCGAGCGCGGACAACGCCTGACCGTCCTACCCGGCACGAACCGTCGCCACGCGCACCGAAATGGCGATTGACGTGAACGTTCGGTGACCACCCGGAAATTCCCCGGCGACCGCCCGGCACCGAATTCCCGCGACCCCCGGAATCAGTCCTCGTCGTCCTCGTCACCGCTGGTCAGAACGGGTGAACCGTGGTGCGACCAGAGCTTCCACCCGGCCGGGGTGCGACGGAACAGATTGCTCGACACGACCTTTCCGCCGACCAGCGGCCCGAGTTCCCCCTCCTCCTCGGCCTCGCCCCCGGAGAGGATGTTCTCGGTGCACGTGACAAGGGCCACATCCCCGTGCACCTCGGCCTCGACATCGGTCAGGAAGAACTGGATGTACTCCGTGTTCATCATGATCAGCATGTACGAGCGGGTCACCTGCGCCCGCCCGCGCAGCACCGGCCAGCCGGGGTGGACGCAGACCACGCCGCCCTTGTCGTCGGCGTGCTCGGGCCCCAGCCAGGCCTCCTCGACCGCCTCGACGTCCCCCCGCTCCAGCGCCTCGTAGAACGCCCGGTTCGCCGCGAGCACCGCCTCCAGGTCCACCTCCCGGGCCTTCCCGGCCGTCCCGCCGCTCACCCTGCCGTCACCTGTCACAGACCCTCCCTCACCCCAGCCGCGCCGCGCGCTGCCAGGCCGCGACCACGCGGACGGCGTCCGCCGTACCGGACACGTCGTGCACCCGGACCGCCCAGGCGCCGGCCCGGGCCGACAGCACCGACACCGCGGCGGTCGCGTCGTCCCGCTCGCGGGCCGGGCGCAGTTCCCCGGTTTCCGGGTCGGCGAGCAGCGTACCCAGGAACCGCTTGCGCGAAGCCGCGACGAGGACGGGACGGCCGAGCGCGGTCAGCGCGTCCAGCCGGCCGAGCAGCGCCCAGTTGTGCTCGGCGGTCTTGGCGAAGCCCAGCCCCGGGTCGAGGACCAGCTGGTCCTCCTTGACCCCGGCAGCCAGCAGCGCGTCCATCCGCCCGGTCAGTTCCCCGACCACGTCCCGCACGACGTCCCGGTAGACGGCCAGCCGCTCCATGTCGGCGGACTGCCCGCGCCAGTGCATGACCACGAAGGGCGCGCCGGTCTCGGCGACCACCCGGGCCATCGCCGGGTCGGCGAGCCCGCCGGAGACGTCGTTGACGATCGCGGCACCGGCCTCCACGGCCCGCTCGGCGACCGAGGCCCGCATGGTGTCGACCGACACCACCACCCCGGCGGCGGCCAGCTCGCGCACCACCGGCAGCACCCGGCGCAGCTCCTCGTCCTCGGGCACCCGCTGGGTGCCCGGCCGGGTGGACTCGCCGCCGACGTCCACCAGGTCCGCGCCGCGGGCCCGCAGGGCCAGCCCGTGCGCGATCGCCTTGGCGGCGTCGAACCAGAGCCCGCCGTCCGAGAAGGAGTCGGGCGTGACGTTGACCACGCCCATCACGGCGCAGCGGTCGAGCCGCGGCAGTCCGGCCGGCAACGAGAAGGACGGCATATCGCTGGTGGGCCCATTGCTCATGCCCCCATTATCGAACGGGGCCCCCGCCGGTGGTTCCCGGCGGGGGCCCCGAAGGGTGCGGGCCGGCCTCAGGCCGCCTCGCCGACCTCGCGGGTCGACGGGACGGGCATCAGGCCCTCGCGCTGGCGCTTGCGGCCGAAGCGCGGCATCCCGAGGGTGATGAAGGCCTCCGCCTGCATCGCGGCGAAGCCGATCCGCGGCAGGTCCCGGGTGCTCGGGAAGACCAGGAAGCGCGGCTCCCACTCGGGCTGGAACTTGGCGTTGAACTTGTACAGCGACTCGATCTGGAACCAGCGCGACAGGAACACCAGCAGTCCGCGCCAGGCGCGCAGCACCGGGCCCGCGCCGATCCGCTCGCCGCGGGCGAGCGCGGAGCGGAACATCGCGAAGTTGAGCGACACCCGGCGGATGCCCAGGGCACCCACCTCCTGGAGGGCGGCGACGATCAGCAGCTCGTTCAGGCCCGGGTCGGCGGCGCGGTCGCGGCGCATCAGCTCCAGCGAGATGCCGTCCGGCCCCCAGGGCACGAAGTGCAGCACGGCCTTGAGGTCGTCGCCGCTCTCGCCCTCCTCGGGGGCCTTGTGGGCGGTGACCACCACGCAGTCGTCGTCCAGCGGGTCGCCGAAGCGCCCCAGGGCCATCGAGAAGCCGCGCTCGGTGTCGGTGCCGCGCCAGCGGGCGGCGGCGTCGGCGATCCGGTACTTCTCCTCGACGGTGAGGTCGGAGACCCGGCGCACCTTGCAGGAGTAGCCGTTGCGCTCGATCCGCTTGACCATCTGGCGGACGTTGCGCATGGCCCGGCCGGCGAGCGAGAAGGTCGCGGTGTCGACGATCGCCTCGTCGCCCAGCTCCAGCGCGTCCAGGCCCGCCTCGCGGGTCCAGACCTCGCCGCCGACCTCGCTGCAGCCCATCACGGCCGGCACCCAGGCGTGCTCGCGGGCCTCGGCCATGAACACCTTGATCGCGCCCGGCCAGGCCTCCACGTCGCCGACCGGGTCCCCGGAGGCGAGCATCACGCCGGAGACCACCCGGTAGGAGATCGCGGCCTTGCCGGTGGGCGAGAACAGCACGCTCTTGTCGCGGCGCAGCGCGAAGTAGCCGAGCGAGTCGCGCTCGCCGTGCCGCTTGAGCAGCTCGCGGACCTTCTCCTCGTCCTCGGCGGTGAGCTCCGGCTTGGGCTTGCCCGGGCGCAGCGCCAGGTAGGCGGTGGTGAAGGCGGTCAGCAGGCCGAGGCCGCCGAGCAGGTAGGCGACCAGGTCGGACATCCGCGCGTTGTTGTAGCGGACCGGGCCCTCGAAGCCGAACAGCCCGTACCCGACGTGCTGCAGCCGCTCCAGCAGGGCGGGGTGCCCGACCTCGTACTTGGTGCGGGTGCTCACGATCAGCAGGCCGAGCAGCACGCTGAGGACGCCCATGACGACCAGGTTGACCACCGCGCCCCAGCGGGTGCGCGGGTCGGCCTTGGCGTAGAACTCGCGCTGGTGCACCAGCATCACGGCGAGGACCACCAGCGAGACGACCGCCGGGCCGATCTGGTGCCAGCGCACGATGTGCAGCGAGGCGCTGAGCGGCAGCAGCACGCAGACCGCCCGCCAGGCCCGCCGCTTGCGCCGGCGCAGCGCGTGCGCCAGCGGCACCAGCAGGATGCCGACCATCAGCGTGCCGACCGCGGCCAGGCTGGTGGTGCCGCCCGGCAGCTGCCCGGCGAAGGTGTGCATCTTGGTGTGCCGGAGCTTGGGGAACACCGCGCTGGCGATGTCCACCAGCCCGATCAGCAGACAGGCGTAGCCGACGGCACCGGGGAGCCAGGCCCTCGGGACGGCGGCCGCCTGGTTGCGCAGCGTCTGCAGGCCGCGCCGACGGCGCGGCGGCTGCTCGGGGCTCGGCTCAACGGACACGGGAACGCTCATGGAAGCTCAGCGTAGAGGCTGCGGGGCGGTGTCCGTTCACTCCGGGGGAGCACGTGTGATGGACCTTCATGCGTATTCCTTCATCGGGCAATGCGCATACCAAGGATCCGGAAACGGACGGTAATCCGGTGCCGTGGGCGCGCTGCGGGTTGAGCCGGGGGTGGGAGCCGTGGGTCCGCCGCCGCGTGGCGGGGCAGGGCCCTCCGGTACGTCGTACGTACGGTGGACGCCGCATTCTAGGGCGCCGGTTGCCCCGGACCTCCCCCCACCCTCCCGACCCAGCCGGGACGTCCGGACAGCCTAGCTGCGGTGGCCCGGCCTGACGGCCCGCCAGACGATGAAGCCTGCATCGACAGTGTCCCACCGGAAGGCCGACGGCATGGAACTGACCAGCAACGTGCTGGTGAACGCGCTGCTCGCACTCGGGGCCGCGGCCCTGCTCACCACTTTGTGGATCTGGCCCCGGCTGGCCCGGCAGCGCCCGCTCCCGGTGCTCGGCAGGATCGGGCTGCTGACCGTCGTTCAGGTTTCGATCCTCGCGGTGCTGGCGCTGTCGGTGAACAACTCCTTCGGCTTCTACACCTCCTGGGACGACCTGCTCAGCCCCGGCGGCGCCAAGCTCGCGCTGGCCGGCAACGAGAACCACAAGGGCGGCACCCCGGTCTCCGACCAGCTGGTCCGGCCGACCAACGAGGGCGGCATGGAGAGCGCCCCCAACCTCCCCAAGGGCCCGCCGGAGGAGGTCGGGAAGATCGAGTCGGTCCGGGTCAACGGCAAGGAGACCGGTTTCTCCGACCAGATGTTCGTCTACCTGCCGCCCGAGTACTTCGACCCGAAGTTCGCCCTGGTCCGCTTCCCCGCCGTGGTGGCCCTGGCCGGCTTCCCGGGCACCACCCTGAACCTGCTCAAGGAGCTGCCGCTGGTGCAGACCGCGGTGGAGCTGCAGCGCTCCGGCAAGATGCCGCCGACCGTCCTGGTGCTGGC
This sequence comes from Kitasatospora sp. NPDC001309, assembly GCF_042896295.1. NCBI lineage: Bacteria > Bacillati > Actinomycetota > Actinomycetes > Kitasatosporales > Streptomycetaceae > Kitasatospora > Kitasatospora sp. NPDC001309. The sequence goes on from NZ_JBIAXC010000056.1 coordinate 13,518, forward strand.
CCGCCCGTCGGTGGTCCCGGCCCGGGACACCGAGTGCGTGGACGTCCCCGGCGGGCCGCGCAGCGAGACCTGGTTCGTCAAGGACGTGCCCGAGGCCCTGCAGAGCGCGTACCGGCTCGGCCGCTCGGCCGCCTCCTGGGGCCTGTTCGGCTACTCCACCGGCGGCAGCTGCGCGATGCGGCTGTCGATGCGCTTCCCGAACGTCTACGGCAGCGCCGCGGGCCTGCACGGCGACTTCGCGGTGCGCCAGGACCAGTACACCGGCGGCGACCTCTTCAACGGCGACAAGGCCCTGACCCAGCAGCACGACCTCGGCTGGCGGCTGCAGAACCTCCCGGCCCCGCCGCTCAACCTGCTGGTGGTCTCCACCCGCAAGGAGTCGGACTACCCGCAGACCGTCCAGTTCGTCGACCAGGCCACCCAGGTCGCGGCGGCCAATCCGCAGTTCAAGGTGGAGTCGCTGTACCTGGACGACGGCGGCCACAACTTCGACAGCTGGACGCGGGAGCTGCCGGCCTCGCTGGAGTGGCTGGGCTCCCACCTCGGCTGAGGCGTGCGGGTGATTACCCGCCGGTCGGCCCGGCCGGCCGGCGGTTCGGGGGGACGTATCGCGGCCGCCCGCCCGACCACCGGCGGGCGCCGCCCCGGATCCGCGCAGGAGGCGCCGTGCTGAGCACCAGATCGCTCTTCAACGAGATCTACCGGAACGACCAGGCCTACCAGCTGTTCTGCAGCATCGCGGCCGGCGGCGAGGACCAGGGCGGCTGGGAGAACGAGCGGATCACCGCCCTCACCCCGGACCCGGTGCTCGCCCCGAAGGTCGCCCGGCACGGCGCGGACGAGCGCAAGCACGGCCGGATCTTCACCCAGCTGCTGAACAAGCGCGGACTGCCCAAGGTGCCCGTCCCGGACGAGGCCGACTACTGCATGCTGCTGGAGCGCCAGGGCGTCGGCCTGTCCCACGAGCGGCTGCTCGGCGACGCCCCGCTGACCGACCGCGAGATCATCACCTACCTCGCGCACAGCCGGGTCACCGAGCAGCGCGCCGCCGAGCAGATGCGCCAGCTGGTCAAGGTGTACGGGGACAACCCCGACCTCGGCCGGGCGATGCGGATGATCTCCGCCGACGAGGACAACCACCTCGCCTACTGCCACGAGGAGCTGCTGCGGCTGGTCGCCGACGGCCACGGACCGTACGTCCGGCACACCCTGGAGACCTGCGCCCGCGGCGAGATCCGCACCCACCGGGACGTCGGCCTCGCCGTCACCGCCCGGATGGCGCGGATCCTGCGCTGGCCCCGCTGGCAGCTGGCCGTGGTCACCCTCGGGGTGCACGCCCTCTACCTGTACGACCGGGCCTTCGGCTGGCGCCGGATGGTCACGCTGCGGATGCCGGAGCGCCGCAACGCACTGGGCACCCCGGCCCCGCCGCACGCGGAGCCCGAGGTGCCCTGAGCCGGGACCGGTCGCCGCCTGGCGACCGATGCCCCTACTGCCTGCCGCTACCTGCCGATGATGAGGCTCATCGCCTCGGCCCGGGTGGCCGGGTCGCGCAGCTGGCCGCGCACGCAGGAGGTGATGGTCTTGGCGCCGGGCTTGCGGATGCCGCGCATCGACATGCACATGTGCTCGCACTCGACCACGACGATCGCCCCGCGCGGCTCCAGGATCCGCATCAGCGCGTCGGCCACCTGGCTGGTCAGCCGCTCCTGCACCTGCGGCCGGCGGGCGTAGACGTCGACCAGCCGGGCCAGCTTGGACAGCCCGGTGATCTTGCCGCTGGGGGACGGGATGTACCCGACGTGCGCGACGCCGCGGAACGGCACCAGGTGGTGCTCGCAGACCGAGGTCAGCTCGATGTCCTTGACCAGCACCATCTCGTCGTGGCCGAGGTCGAAGGTGGTGGTCAGGACGTCCTCGGGCTCCTGCCACAGGCCCGCGAATATCTCCTTGTAGGCCCGCGCGACCCGGGCCGGCGTCTCCAGCAGGCCCTCGCGGTCGGGATCCTCCCCGACCGCGAGCAACAGCTCACGGATGGCGTTCTCGGCCCGCTTCTGGTCGAAGGCACCGACGGCGGGCGGACCGTCGAGCGTCACCGGGTCGATCATGCGGGCCTCGCTTACTCGTGGGAAGACTCTGGCTGAACAGCACGGATGCCGCGCCTCCAGGGTACAAACCCTGGTGACGCGGCATCCATTCCTACCGGAGTGCGGCTCAGCCCTCGGTCGGCGGCTCGGCCGCCGGCAGCGGCGGGAGCTTCACGATGTCGACCGGAGCGGTGTCGGAGGCGGCGGCGCCGTTGGTGAGCGCCAGCTCCTTCGGCGACTGCACCGGCGGCCGGGTGGACGGCGTGCGACGGGCGGAGCCCGTCCAGGCCGGCCGGGCCGGGCGCTTGACGATCGGGGCGAAGATCTCGGCGATCTGCTCCTTGTTCAGGGTCTCCTTCTCCAGGAGCTCCAGAACCAGGTTGTCGAGCACGTCGCGGTTCTCGACCAGGATCTCCCAGGCCTCGTTGTGCGCGCTCTCGATGAGCTTCTTGACCTCTTCGTCGACCAGCCCGGCGACCTCTTCCGAGTAGTCGCGCTGGTGGCCCATCTCACGGCCGAGGAAGGGCTCCGAAGCGTCGTTGCCGAACTTGATCGCGCCCAGGCGCTCGGTCATGCCGTACTGGGTGACCATGGCCCGCGCCGTGGCGGTGGCCTTCTCGATGTCGTTCGAGGCACCGGTGGTCGGGTCGTGGAAGACCAGCTCCTCCGCCGCGCGCCCGCCCAGCATGTAGGCCAGCTGGTCGAGCATCTCGTTGCGGGTGGTGGAGTACTTGTCCTCCTCCGGCAGCACCATGGTGTAGCCGAGGGCCCGACCGCGGGACAGGATCGTGATCTTGTGCACCGGGTCGCTGTACTGGCAGGCCGCCGCGACCAGGGCGTGACCGCCCTCGTGGTACGCGGTGATCTTCTTCTCCTTGTCGGACATGATCCGCGTGCGCTTCTGCGGACCGGCCACGACGCGGTCGATCGCCTCGTCCAGGATGCCGTTGTCGATCAGCTTCTTGTCCGAGCGGGCGGTCAGCAGCGCGGCCTCGTTGAGCACGTTCGAGAGGTCGGCGCCGGTGAAGCCGGGGGTGCGCTTGGCGACGGCCGACATGTCGACGTCGGGCGCGATCGGCTTGCCCTTCTGGTGCACCTTGAGGATGTCCAGACGGCCCTGGAGGTCGGGACGCTCGACCGCGATCTGCCGGTCGAAGCGGCCCGGGCGCAGCAGCGCCGGGTCCAGGATGTCGGGGCGGTTGGTCGCCGCGATCAGGATCACGCCGCCCTTGACGTCGAAGCCGTCCATCTCGACCAGCAGCTGGTTGAGGGTCTGCTCGCGCTCGTCGTGGCCGCCGCCGAGACCCGCACCGCGGTGCCGGCCGACGGCGTCGATCTCGTCGACGAAGATGATCGCCGGAGCGTTCGCCTTGGCCTGCTCGAAGAGGTCGCGGACGCGGCTGGCGCCGACACCCACGAACATCTCGACGAAGTCGGAGCCGGAGATCGAGTAGAACGGCACCCCGGCCTCGCCCGCGACGGCACGCGCCAGCAGGGTCTTGCCGGTCCCGGGCGGGCCGTAGAGCAGCACACCCTTGGGGATCTTGGCGCCGACGGCCTGGAACTTGGCCGGCTCCTGGAGGAACTCCTTGATCTCGTGGAGCTCCTCGACCGCCTCGTCGGCACCCGCGACGTCCGAGAAGGTGGTCTTCGGGGTGTCCTTGGTGAGCAGCTTGGCCTTGGACTTGCCGAACTGCATGACGCGCGAGCCGCCGCCCTGCATCTGGTTCATCAGGAACAGGAAGACCAGGACGATGATCACGATCGGCAGCATCGACAGCAGCAGGCTGACGAAGGTGCTCTGCTTCTCGGGACTGACCGTGTAGCCCTCGGCGAGGGTGTTCGGGTCCTTGTCGTTGATCTGGGCCTGCAGCTTGTCGGCGATCGCCACACCCTGGTCACCGATGTACGAGGCCTGGAACTTGTTGCCGGACGGGACCTTGCCCGTACCGGCGTTGGACAGCGTGGCGCCGTCCTTCAACTGGATCTTGATCGTGTTCGAGTCACCGGTGGTGATCTGCGCCGACTTGACGTTGTGCGCATCGATCGCTGCGACGACCTGCCCGGTGTCCACCGTCTTGTAGCCGTTCGAGTCCGAAACGACCTGCATCAGTACGATGACGGCGAGGACAGCCAGCACGATCCACATGATCGGCGCACGGAAGTATCGCTTGACGTCCATCCATGCGGAGCGTTGCCGCCCCGTCCCTCCTGCCACTCAGCGGCGCCGGGAGGCTTTGGGCCGCGGCGCAATCCGAATCGATGCTCATGTGAAGAGCGGTTTATTGGACCGTACCGCAGTCGCACCCACCCATGGCGGGAGCACGGCGACACGGCTCAGCTTCTTTGTCCCCCGGTCCAACGGGCGGGAACAACCCTCTGTTCCCGCCCATAGCCCGAACGGAGCCCTCAACCGCCGTAGACGTGCGGGGCGAGGGTCCCGATGAAGGGGAGGTTACGCAGCTTCTCCGCGTAGTCCAGGCCGTAGCCGACCACGAACTCGTTGGGAATGTCGAAGCCGACGTACTTCACGTCGATCTCGACCTTGGCCGCGTCCGGCTTGCGCAGCAGGGTGCAGACCTCCAGCGAGGCCGGGCCGCGCGAGCCCAGGTTGCCCAGCAGCCAGGACAGCGTCAGACCGGAGTCGATGATGTCCTCGACGATCAGGACGTCCCGACCGGCGATGTCGGTGTCCAGGTCCTTCAGGATGCGCACCACACCGGAGGACTTGGTCCCCATGCCGTACGAGGAGACGGCCATCCAGTCCATCGTGACCTGCGAGTGCAGGGTCCGGGCCAGATCGGCCATCACCATGACGGCCCCCTTGAGGACGCCGACGATCAGCAGGTCCTTGCCTGCGTAGTCCCGGTCGATTCGCTCGGCCAGCTCCTGGAGCTTGGCGTCGATCTCGTCCTTGCTGATGAGCACCTTCGCGAGGTCAGCGCCCATGTCGTTCTGGTCCACCGGGGATACGTCCTCAAACGTTCGGGGTCTGTGTGGCCGGCGGCCGGCTCCCCCGGGACGTGCCTCGCCCTCAGTCGCCCTGCCGCCGAAAGACCAGCGTGCCACACCTACGGGTGGCCTCGACGCCCCCGGGTAGGTGCAGCGGCCCCTGGCCGCGCCATCCGGTGACCAGCAGGTCCACCGTCTCCAGGTGCCGGGCGAAGAGGTCCCCGGCCGGACAGCCCGCCCGCAGCGCCGCCCGCCGCAGCACCCGGCGCCGGACGGCGGGCGGCAGTTCGGCCAGTTTCACGGCGTCCAGGGTGCCTTCGCCCGTACGGAGGTCGCGCTCGGCCAGCGAGGCCCACTGGTCGAGGGCGTCGGCGTCGTCCCGGAACAGCCGGGCGGTGCGGGCCAGCGCCTCGACCACGCCGCCGCCGAGGTGCTTCTCCAGCACCGGCAGCACCTCGTGGCGGACCCGGGAGCGGGTGTAGGCGGGATCACAGTTGTGCGGGTCGTCCCAGACCGGGATCGCCTGGGCGGAGCAGGCCTGCAGGGTGGCCGCCCGGTCCAGCTCCAGCAGCGGGCGGCGGTAGCGGCCCTTCTGGGCCGGCATCCCGGCCAACGAGCGGGAGCCGGAGCCGCGGGCCAGGCCCAGCAGCACGGTCTCGGCCTGGTCGTCCCGGGTGTGGCCGAGCAGCACCGCGATCGCGCCGTGGCGCTCGGCGGCCTCGTCCAGGGCGGCGTAGCGGGCGTCCCGGGCGGCGGCCTCGGGGCCGCCGGCCCGGCCGACCCGCACCGGGACGGCCTCGACCGGGTCCAGGCCCAGCGAGCGCAGGCGCTCGGCGACCTGGGCGGCGCGGTCGGCGGAGCCGTCCTGGAGGCCGTGGTCGACGGTGACGGCGCCGACCCGCAGACCGATCTTGGGGGCCTCGAAGGCGGTAGCGATGGCCAGCGCCATCGAGTCCGCGCCGCCGCTGACGGCGACCAGGACCAGCGGCGAGCCGGGGGCGGCCGGGGTGCGCGGCAGCCCGGAGGGGTGGCGGGCGGCGTTGCCGATCAGGGTGGTGCCGACGGCGGCACCGACCAGCGGCGCCCCGGCGGGGCGCCCGCGGGGTTCGCGCACGGGCGCGGTGAAGGTGGTACCGGCCTCGGCGGCGAGGTCGGTGAGCGTACGGCGAACGGCCAGGCGTATCGCGGCGACGGCGGGGTGAGGGCCCACGGCGGACGACTCCTCGACGGAGGGGACAGGGCTGCGGCGGGCGGCCGGAACCGCGCACCAGGATAGCGCCGCGTTACCGGGCGCTCACAGATGGTGGCAGAAAGTGGCGGGCCGCTACGCCACCCGCGCCACCGGTACGACCACCGTCCCACGTACGGGTGAATGGAGAAACGTATCTTCACCCATCATCTGCCCGATTGGACCACTCGTACGAGCGGGTTTGACCGCCGCCGACCGACGGCGGTCTCCCGGTACTCCGGGAATGCCCGATCGGGGCCTCCCGAGGGCCTCCCGAGGGCCTCCCCGAGGGCCTCAGCGGCCGACCCGGGCGACCCAGGCGGCCGGGTCGTGGATCTCGTCCTTGGTCGGCAGGGTGTTCGGGGACGTCCACACCCGGTTGAAGCCCTCCATGCCGACCTGCTCCACCACCGCCCGGACGAACACCGCGCCGTCCTGGTACTGCCGCAGCTTGGCGTCCATGCCCAGCAGCCGGCGCAGCATCAGGTCCAGCCGGTTCGCCCCCCGGTCACGGCGCTGCTGGAACTTCTCCCGGATCTCCGCCACCGTCGGCACCACGGCCGGGCCGACGCCGTCCATCACCACGTCCGCGTGACCCTCCAGCAGCGACATCACCGCCGTCAGCCGGCCGAGGATCTCGCGCTGCGCGGGCGACTGGACGATCTCCAGCAGGTTCCCGCCGGAGGCGCTGTCCCGGCCCTCCCGGGCGCCGGTGCCCGGCAGGCCCGCGCCGAGCGAGCCCGCCGCGTCGCGCAGCCGCTCCAGCAGCGCGCCCGGGTCCACGTCCGTCTCGGCCAGGAAGGACTGCACCTCGGACTGGATGTGGTCGCGCAGCCACGGCACCGCGGTGAACTGGGTGCGGTGGGTCTCCTCGTGCAGGCAGACCCAGAGCCGGAAGTCGGACGGGTCGACGTCCAGCTCGCGCTCGACGTGCACGATGTTCGGCGCCACCAGCAGCAGCCGGCCCGGCCCCGGGCCCTCCGGGCCCAGCCGCGGCTTGTCGAACAGCGCCGCCGGGCTGTCCGGCGCCTCCAGCGAGGGCCCGGCCGGGGCGAAGGTCTCGTACTGGCCCAGCACCTTGGTGGACAGGAACGCCAGCAGCGCGCCGACCTCGATCCCGGTGGCCTTCTCCCCCACCGCCCCGAAGACGCCCGCCGCCGCGCCGGTGGCCCGCCGCGCCTGGAGCTTCTCCACCAGCGGCTGGACCACCGTGCGGAAGCCCGCCACGTTCGCCCGGACCCAGCCCGGGCGGTCCACCACCAGCACCGGCGTCGCGGCGGCCGCGGCCAGACTGCTCGACCGCATCCCGGTGAACACCCGCACGTGCTCCTCGGCCTCCAGCGCGTGCCGGCGCAGCTCGGCGACGACCGCCGCCGCCTCGGCCCGGCTCACCTCCGGCCCCGGCCGCACCAACCTGGTCGCAGTAGCGACCGCGAGATTCCAGTCGACCATGTCAGCCCCGCCGCTCGCGCTCGTCATGCCCTCACCGTACGTGCTCCCCACCATCAACGGCAGCCACCCGCCACGAACACCCTGCCCGCCTCCGGGCCCGCTCGAACCCGCCCTCCACGGGCCCCCTACGGCCCGGCGGGCGCCGCCCCGGCCGCCCCTCCGGCCGACCTCCGCCGGGCGGTCGGCCGGGCGGCGGACGGGGGGAACGGAACCGGGGTCGGTCAGTGGCAGCCGCAGGAGGCGAGGCGGGCGGCGATCCGGTCCATCGCGGCGCGGGCGGTGTCCGCCGGCGCGGTGGTGCGGGTCATCACGGCGAAGGCCAGCAGGCGGCCGTCGGCGTCCACCACGGTGCCCGCGAGGGTGTTGACCCCGCTGAGGCTGCCGGTCTTGGCGCGGATCAGGCCGGCCGCGTCGGCGGCGCCGGAGCCCGAGCCGTAGCGCTTGGCCAGGGTGCCGGTGAAACCGGCCACCGGGAGGCCGGTGAGGACCGGGCGCAGCGCGGGGTGCTGGTCGGAGGAGGCCAACGCGAGGATCCGGACCAGGACGGCGGGCGGGATCCGGTTGTCCGTGTTCAGGCCGCTGCCGTCGTTGAGGACCACGCCGGTCATCGGCACGCCGAGCCTGCCGAGTTCCTTGACGACGGCGGTCGCCGCGCCCTCGTAGCCGGCCGGCTGGTGCCCGGCGAGGGCGACCTGACGGGCGATCGCCTCGGCGAGCTGGTTGTCCGAGGTGGTGAGCAGGCGCTCGACCAGCCGGGCGACGGTCGGTGAGTCGACCTTGCCGAGGACGGGGGCGTCCGCGGCGGCCGGGGAGGCGGCCGGCTTGGCCCTGCCCTCGACGGTGACGCCCTGGGCGGCGAGCATCGTGGCGAAGGCCGTGGCGGCCGCGCCCGCCGGGTCGGCGACCCGGAGCGGGGCCTCGTCCTTGCTCTTCGGGTCGACCTTGGCCTCGTCCGCCATCAGCGGGACGACCAGGGCGAGGTTCTCGTTGTCGGGCTTCCGCTGCTGGGTGCTGTCGGGGTACAGCGACAGGTCGTAGCCCAGCCGGACCGTCGTGGTCCCGGCCGCCTTGAGGGCGGTGGCGGTCTGTCGGGCGAGCTCCTCCAGCGAGGCGGGCGCGGTGTCGGCGTCGACGGGCCGGCCGCCGACCTGCACCTGGTCGGCGGGCAGCGCGGTGAGCGTCGGGTCCCCGCCGCCGACCAGGGTGATGCTGCCCGGGTCCGCGCCGCGGACCACCCGGGTGGTGAGCCGGGTGTCGGCGGGGATCAGCGACAGGGCCGCGACCGAGGTGGCCAGCTTGGTGGTGGAGGCCGGGGTGACCGGGGTGTTCTCGTCGGAGCCGTACAGGAGTTGCCCGCCGGCGGCGTCCGCGACGGCGAGGGTCACGGTGCCCAGGCTCCTGTCGGCGAGTGCGGGGGCCAGCGCCTGCTGGAGGCCCTGCGCGGTGGGGACGGCGGCCTCCGGGCCGTCCCCGGCGACGGCCAGCACGGCGCCCGCGGCGGGCACCGGGCGCGCGACCGGCGTACCGCTGACACCGCCGGCACCATCGCCACCGCCCGGCGAGGGGGACGGCTGCGCGTACGCACCGCCCCCGCCCAGCACCGCCCCGGCGACCAGAAGGGCCGCTCCGCACAGCCCCGCGGCCGTCCCCCCGCGGCGCCGCGCCGCCCCCGCCCCAGCTCCCACCGACCGGCCCCTTTCCCCAGCACTCACTCCCGTAGGAGACACTTGGATTCTGTCAGTCCCTACCTTGGAGGAACCGTTGGAATTCGACGTCCTTATCGAAATCCCGAAGGGCTCTCGTAACAAGTACGAGGTCGACCACGAGACCGGCCGTCTGCGGCTCGACCGGATGCTCTTCACGTCGACCCGTTACCCGGCCGACTACGGCTACGTCGAGGGCACGCTCGGCGAGGACGGCGACCCGCTGGACGCCCTGGTCATCCTGGACGAGCCGACCTTCCCCGGCTGCCTCATCAAGTGCCGTGCCATCGGCATGTTCCACATGACCGACGAGGCCGGCGGCGACGACAAGCTGCTGTGCGTCCCGGCCACCGACCCGCGCTGGGAGCACCTGCGCGACATCCACCACGTGTCGGAGTTCGACCGCCTGGAGATCCAGCACTTCTTCGAGGTCTACAAGGACCTGGAGCCGGGCAAGTCGGTCGAGGGCGCCAACTGGGTCGGCCGTGTCGAGGCCGAGGCCGAGGTCACCGCTTCGGTCAAGCGTCTCGCGGAGCAGGGCGGCCACTGATCCGTCGTTCCGATCTAGGTCGGGACAGCCAGGGGGCCGGGGCCCGCGGACCGATCCGCGGGCCCCGGCCCCTGCCGTTCCGGGAGGCGTTCGAGGAGACGTTCGGGGAGGCTCAGTCCTCCAGCCGGAAGCCGACCTTCAACCCGACCTGGTAGTGCTTCACCTGGCCCTCCTCGATGTGGCCGCGGATCTCCGTGACTTCGAACCAGTCGAGGTTGCGCAGCGTCCGGGAGGCCCGCTCCACCCCGTTGCGGATGGCCGAGGCGACGCTCTCGGTCGAGGACCCGACGATCTCGGTCACCCGGTACACGTGGTCGGTCATGGCGGACTCCCTCAGCTGTGCGACGGCCCCCGTCCACCGTGCACCGCCCCCGCCCCGCCCGCACCCCGACGACGGCCGACCGAAGGCCGGCCGGAAGCCGGCCGGAAGCCGGAGCCGCCGAGGCGCTTCCCAGGGCGTGTCTGACAATTCCCGCCGGGCGTGCGACGCCGGGGCACGCACCTCGCCGCGTTGTCGTCGGTCGCCAATGCGCTGCATTGGGCTCCCTCCTCCGCCTTGCGATGCACGCACCCCAACGCCGCGCGCTGATCCGACGCGAATGGTCAGACACGCCCTAGAAGGCCGCGCGGACCTCGCCGACCGGGGCGCCGCCGCCGAACAGCGGGGCCGCGCCGATCCGCTCGACCGCGTCGTCCGCGCCGGTCACCCCGAGCCGGCGCAGCGCCGCCGCCAGCACCGGGCCGCGGGCCCGCTCGGAGCCGTCGTCGATCTTGAAGGCGAGGGCCCGGCCGTCCGCCAGCGCGACCACCTGGACGGCCTCGGCGCCCATCTTGGAGAGCGCGCCCGGAACGGACCGCATCAGCAGGGTGTCGGGCCGGCGGGTGCCGGCCACGTACTCGGGGTGGGCGCGCATCGCGTCGGCCACCCGCCGCTGCGCGGTGCCCTCCCCGGCCAGCACCAGGCGGCGGTAGCCGCGGGCCAGGCCGGTCAGCGTGACGGCGAGCAGCGGGGCGCCGCAGCCGTCCACCCCGGTGTGCGCCGGGGTCTCGCCGGTGCCCTCGGCGAGGGCCTCGCGGGCCAGCTCCTGGATCGGGTGCGCCGGGTCGAGGTACGTCTCGGTGTCCCAGCCGTTGGCGACGCACGCGGCCAGCCAGCCGGCGTGCTTGCCGGAGCAGTCCATCAGGATCGGGGCGCGCCGTCCGCCGGCGGCGAGCAGCAGCTCCGCCTCGGTCTCGTCCAGGGGCAGGTCGGCCGGGGTGCGCAGGGCGGACTCGTCGAGGCCGGCGGAGCTCAGGATGGCCCGTACGCCGTCGAGGTGAAACGATTCCGCGGAATGGCTGGAGGCCGCCAGGGCCAGCAGCTCGCCCTCGATCGCCAGCCCGGCCCGCAGGGTCGCCATCGCCTGGAACGGCTTGGCCGTCGAGCGGGGGAAGACCGGCGCGTCGGGGTCGCCGAGTGCGAACTCCACCGAACCGTCGGCGGCCAGCAGGACCAGGGAGCCGTGGTGCCGGCCCTCGGTGAAGCCCGAGCGTATGACCTCGGCGAGCACGGGCGGGGTGGCGGACTGGGACATCGCGGAGCCTTCCGGGGGCGAGGGTGGGCCGGGAGGAAGCCGGACCCCACCCACCCCGCGACGACTCACCCGGTCTAGAGCGGCCTCTCCGAGAGCAGGTCGTCGACCCGTGCTTCCCCATCACGGTACCTGCGGGTGATCTCGGCGTTGCAACCGTCCGCCGTCCGCAGCAACCGCTGGCGGCGGCCGGACACCTCGCGCTCGTGGGCGCGCAGCCGCTCCAGGGCGGCCAGCAGCTCCTCCGCCGGGTGGGCCGCCAGGTCGGCGAGCTGGACGTCGCCCATCAGCGCGTCCGCCTCCAGCTGGGACTCCTGGGTGCGCGGCGGGCCGAGGGTGACGTGCCGGGCCGAGCGCCGCACCGTGGAGGGCGCGTCGGTCAGGATGGCCGGCAGCCGGTCCAGCAGGTCGCCGCCGGGCTCCTCGCCGGCCGCCGGGGACGGGTGGGCGGGGCCGCCGCCGGGGCGCCGGTCGAGCTCGGCGCGCAGGATGTCCATCCGCCCGTGCAGCAGCCGCCGCAGGTAGGACAGGTCGGCCTCCTGCGCCAGGGTCTCCCGGCGCAGGATCCGCAGCTGGTCCAGGCCCAGCGCCTCCAGGTCCGGCTCGCCGTCCCGGACGGCCGTCCAGGACCGGTCCCCGGCGGCCTGCGCCACCGGTCCGGAACGGCTCCACGCCGCGCTGCTCGCGTCCATCATCCAGCCCACCTGCCGTCGTCCGATCCCGCCCGCTCGCGGCACCCCGTCCCTGCCGCCGGCCCGGCCCGTCCCCCGACGGGCTCGTGCGTCCCGTCCGTTGGCACGCCCGGGGGCCCCGAAGGGTTCCACTCCCCGGCCGAGACCACCCGCCGGGGCGACCCCGACAGAACGCCTGACCTACCGGCTCGACCGCCCGGCCGAACCCGGCCCGGTGCGGCGGACCTCCAGGCGCGCCGGGCCTTCGTGCGGTCCCCCAGCGTGCCACCCCACCCGGCGCGCGCGCACCGCCCGTGCACCCGAACGGCCCCCTGGCGAACGGGGGTGGCTGATATGACCGGGCCTTTCCGCAGCAGGAGCAGCGCCCGAACCTGCGCAGGCGCGCGCTGCACGGCGTGCGCCACCCTTGTGCGCGCCCCGGGTGCACGCCCCCGGATTCCCCCGGGACCCCACGGGGCGCCCCGGTGCTCCGGCACAATGGCGGCATGCGAGCAGTGGTGCAGCGAGTGACCGAGGCCCGGGTGACCGTGGCCGGAGAGACCGTCGGCGCGATCGAGGGGCCCGGGCTCTGCGTCCTGGTCGGCGTGACCCACGAGGACACCCCGGCCAAGGCGGCCCAACTGGCCCGCAAACTCTGGACGCTGCGGATCCTGCCGGTCGACGGCGAGGGCGTGGAGCAGAGTTGCTCGGACATCGGCGGCCCGCTGCTGGTGATCAGCCAGTTCACCCTCTACGGCGACGCCCGCAAGGGCCGCCGGCCCACCTGGACCGCCGCCGCCCCCGGGCCGGTCGCCGAGCCGCTGGTGGACGAGGTGGTGGCCCAACTGCGCGCGCTGGGCGCCAAGGTGGAGACGGGCCGGTTCGGCGCCGACATGCAGGTGGCGCTGGTGAACGACGGCCCGTTCACCGTCCTCGTCGAGGTCTGAGGCCCCGGAGCGCCCGAGGGCCGGGCCCCGGGCCGGTGTGCCGTGAGGCCCCAGCCCCGCCCCGCCCCGGCCCCTGCCCGGCCTACTGCGGGACGATCACGTCCTGGGTGCCCGGCACCGTGCCGGCCAGCAGCACCGCGTCCACCGGCACGTTCCGCTTGACGACCGCCAGCGCGATCGGCCCCAGCTCGTGGTGCCGGGCCGAGGAGGTCACGAGGCCCAGCGCCCGGCCGTCCGGGTCGGAGGCCAGCCGCACCTCGGTGCCGTGCGGGGGCAGCGTCTCCTCGGTGCCGTCCAGGTGCAGGAAGACCAGCCGGCGCGGCGGGCGGCCCAGGTTGTGCACCCGGGCGACGGTCTCCTGGCCGCGGTAGCAGCCCTTCTGCAGGTGGACGGCGGTGCGCAGCCAGTCCACCTCGTGCGGGATGGTCCGGTGGTCGGTCTCGAAGCCGAGCCGGGGCCGGTGGCCCTCGATCCGCAGCGCCTCGTAGGCCCAGACGCCGGCCGCCGGGCCGTACCCGGCGGTGCGCTCCGCCAGCTCGGCGCGCGGCACGAACAGGTCGCGGCCGTACGGGAGTTCGCGGACGGCGGCGGCGCCCTCGACGGAGCCGGTGGAGCCGGCCGGCAGGTGGACCACGGCGTAGTCGGCGGTCGCGTCGACGACCTCCACCCGGTAGAAGAACTTCATGCTCTCCAGGTAGCCGATCAGTGCCTCCTGGGTGCCGGGCTCGACGTGCGCCCAGGTGGTGGTGCCGTCGTCGACCAGGTAGAGGGCGTGCTCGACGTGCCCGTTCGGGGAGAGCACCAGCGCCTCGGTGGCGTGCTGCGGCTCCAGCCCGCTGACGTGCTGGGTGAGCAGCAGGTGCAGCCAGGCGAGGCGGTCCGCACCGGTGACGGTGAGCACACCGCGGTGCGAGAGGTCGACGAAGCCGGTGCCCCGGGACAGGTTCCGTTGCTCGCGGAAGATGTCGCCGTAGTGGGCGGCGACGCCTTCGTCGGCCCCCTCGGCGGGGACGGCTCCGGGCAGGGCAAGCAGCGGGCTCTTCACACCGGTCATACCGGCCAGCTTACGACCGCTCGTCGGCCCGCCCGGCGGCGCAGTCGGCGCAGCGGCCGAAGATGGCGAAATGCTTGAGGTCGGTGTCGAAGCCGTGCTGCTCGCGCAGCCGGTCGACCAGCGGCTGGGCGATCTCGGTGTCGGTCTCGGTGACCTTCTCGCAGTCCCGGCAGACCAGGTGGAGGTGGTGGTGGCGGCCGGCCAGGTGGTAGGTCGGGGCGCCGTGGCCGAGGTGGGCGTGCGAGACCAGGCCCAGCTCCTCCAGCAGCTCCAGGGTCCGGTAGACGGTGGAGATGTTGATGCCGCTGGCGGTCTTGCGGACGTGGCAGAGGATGTCGTCGGGGGTGGCGTGGTCGAGGGCGTCCACGGCCTCCAGCACCAGCTGCCGCTGCGGCGTGAGGCGGTAGCCGCGCTCGCGCAGGTCGGTCTTCCAGTCGCCCGAGAGCTGCCAGTCGGTGGTGCCGGTGTCCGCCACGGTTTCTGTCCCTGCCAAGGTCGGGGGTCCTGGGACAAGTGTAGGGACCGGCCGGCGGCCGGTCCCTACCTCGTGCGCAGAACGTCCCGGGACGGGCCTACTTGAAGAAGGCGATGCCGTCGTCCGGCAGGTCGTTGATGTCCTTGATCAGCTGGGCCGGGCTGAGCACCTTCTTGAGCTGCGCGGACATGTACGGGCGCAGCGGCACGTTCGGGGCGGCCTTCTCGCCGACCCAGAGCAGCTCGCCGTTGACGAAGCCGTACAGCCGCTTGCCGCCGGAGTACTCCGGGGAGCCCTCGATCCGGGCCACCGCGTCGGTCGAGACGTCGACCTGCGGCTTGCCGTCGGCCAGCTCGCCGTACCAGATCTCGACCGTGCCGTCGTCGCGGACCGAGGAGATCTCGATCCCGCGGACGCCGCTGGTGCCGTCGTGGTTGCTGGTGATGCGCCAGAAGGCGTGCTCGTTCTCCAGCGGACGGACCTTCTCGCCCTCCTCGTCCAGCACCCAGGTACGGGAGCGGAACTCCAGGAAGGGGCGGCCGTCGTGGCGGATCACGATCTCCTGGCCGAAGTTGCACTTCTCCGTGCCGGGGAAGTCATAGACGCCCGCGCCCTCCCAGGTACCGAGGAGGAAGGCGAGCGGGACGACGTCCCTGTGGAGGTCAGAGGGGATCTCGATCATGTTCCTGGTCGCTGTCGTGGTCGGTGCGGTCTGCCTCAACCGTACGGCAGGGTCAGCGCTGGCCCTGGTACAGCTTCATCACCGAGAAGATGGCGAACCAGGTGATCAGCACGGCCATCAGGGCCAGCAGACCGTCGAAGAAGATTTCCAGACCGGACACGGGGGGCTCCCAGGCGGCGACAGTGTGGTGGATTTTGCTCGCGCCCACTCTATCCGGAGGGCTACGGTCGGTCGCGGTGAGCCCCACCACGTCGGCTTCCGCGCCGCAGCGTAGCCGCCGCGCCGCCTCCCCCGGGGCGCCGTTCAAGGTTTGCCCACGGGATTCCACGATGACGGCGGACGGGGGCGGCGGGACCTCTAAGGTGGCGCCATGTCGAAGAAGCTCGTCATCAAGGTGACCGCCGGTGCGGACGCGCCCGAGCGGTGCTCACAGGCCTTCACGGTGGCGGCCGTGGCCGTCGCCAGCGGGATCGACGTCTCGCTGTGGCTGACCGGGGAGTCCTCCTGGTTCGCGGTGCCGGGGAGGGCCGCCGAGTTCGAGCTGCCGCACGCCGCACCGCTGCCGGACCTGCTGGAGTCGATCCTGGCCTCCGGCTCGGTGACGCTGTGCACCCAGTGCGCGGCCCGGCGCGGGATCACCCAGAAGGACACCGTCGAGGGCGTCCGGATCGCGGGGGCGCAGGTCTTCGTCAGCGAGATCATGGCGGACAACGTCCAGGCGCTCGTCTACTGACGCCCTACGGGCGTTCCTCGCGGTCGGGGCGGTCCCGGTCGGGGCGGTCCCGGTCGTGGCCGGGCTCGTCCCACTTCGGGTCCTCCCAGCGCGGGTCGTTCCACCAGTCGTCGTCCGGGTCCCGCTTGTTGGCGAACACCGCAGCGGCCGGCGGGATGACCATCGCGACCACGCACAGTCCCACCGCGGCTCCCACCGAGAAGAACCGCACCACGCCCCAGGCCAGGACGAACAGGCCCAGGCACACGCCCATCATGGCGTAGTAGTAGCGCCGCCGGCGCCTCGTCTGCACGTCTTCCACGGTACGACCGAGGGCCCCCGCGCGGCAGGGGCCCTCGGCGTGATCGTCCGTGCCGGTCAGACCGCGATCGCGACCTCGACGGCGGTGCCCTGGGAGGCCACCACCTGACGGTCCACGGTCTGGCCCGGGACCAGCGCCCGCAGGGTCCACTTGCCCGGGCGGGCGAAGAACCGGAACTGGCCGGTCGCCGAGGTGGGCACCTCGGCCGTGAACTCGTTGTTCTCGTCCAGCAGCCGGACGTAGCCGTTGACCGGCTCACCGTCGCGGGTCACCGAACCCTGGATGATCGTCTCGTTCGCCACGTCAACTCCTGCCAGGTCCGGCCCGCCGGCCTTCGCACCGCACATGTCTGTCTCCTTCTGACTTACGGGTCGAGCCGGGGGGCTCAGTTGCTGCCGAGCTCGATCGGCACGCCGACCAGGCTGCCGTACTCGGTCCACGAGCCGTCGTAGTTCTTCACGTTCTCCTGGCCGAGCAGCTCGTGCAGCACGAACCAGGTGAGCGCGGAGCGCTCGCCGATCCGGCAGTAGGCGATGGTGTCCTTCGCCAGGTCGATGCCCTCGGCCTCGTAGAGGGCCTTGAGCTCGTCGTCGCTCTTGAAGGTGCCGTCGTCGTTGGCGTTCTTCGCCCACGGGATGTTGCGGGCGCTCGGCACGTGGCCGGGGCGCTGCGACTGCTCCTGCGGGAGGTGGGCCGGGGCGAGCAGCTTGCCGGAGAACTCGTCGGGCGAGCGGACGTCGACCAGGTTGAGGGTGCCGATGGCGGCGATCACGTCGTCGCGGAAGGCGCGGATCGAGGAGTCCACGGCCTGCGCCTGGTACGCGGTGGCCGGGCGGGCCGGGACCTCGGCGACCAGGTCGCGGGAGTCCAGCTCCCACTTCTTGCGGCCGCCGTCCAGCAGGCGGACGTCGCCGTGGCCGTACAGCTTGAAGTACCAGTAGGCGTACGAGGCGAACCAGTTGTTGTTGCCGCCGTACAGGACGACGGTGTCGTCGTTGGCGATGCCCTTGGCGCTGAGCAGCGCCTCGAAGCCGGCCTGGTCGATGAAGTCGCGGCGGACCGGGTCCTGGAGGTCCTGCTTCCAGTCGATCCGGACGGCGTTGCGGATGTGGTTCTTGTCGTACGCGGAGGTGTCCTCGTCGACCTCGACGATGACGACCTTCGGGTCGTCCAGGCGGGCCTGGACCCAGTCGGCGTCGACCAGGACGTCGCTGCGGCTCATGGTGGTGTTCTCCATCCGAGGGCGGTTTGCGGAAGGTGCTGCTCAGCTGCTCAGCGGGGGTGCTGCCGGGGTACTGCCGGGGTGCCCGAACGGAGGCGGTCCGAAATCCTGTCCGAATGATGGGACGGAGGAGGAGAACCGGGACGACCGGGCGGAGGACTGCGGAGCACGGCGGGGACCATCGGCCCCGAGGGCCGGACGAGGTCACCGGAAGGTCGGCGGCGGGCACGAACTGCCCTGCCAGGATGCCGACTCAGCGCATTCGACACAGACAGGCGGCCACGCGGCACAGGTCGACCGCCCGCCGCTTCGTGAGATCCGTCTGTCGCTTCATGCCGACGATGCTAAGGACACCGGAGGCCCGCTGTCATCAGCGTATCGAATCCCGAGACCAGAACGACCGGATACTGGGATTCGCCCTGGGCGCGGCCCGCCGGGCGCCGGGCGGGCCCCCGCCGACGGCCCACAACGGGCGGAAACGACACCGCCCCGCGGTCCGCGCTGGACAGCGCGTCTCGCGGAGCGGAACGGGGGGTGCCCCTTCGGAACGGCCGGCGGCGGCCGGCGGACGGGCAGCGGACGGGCAGCGGGTCAGCCCAGCAGCTTGACGTCCTTGCCCTCGAAGGACAGCTGGAGGCCCTCCGGCAGCGGCGCCACGCCGTCCTTCGCGGCCAGCTGGAGGCCGGCCGGCATCGAGTCCAGGGTGAAGCTCGCCGGCTCGATCTTCCGGTTGCCCAGCCCGGCGACCATCTCGGCCAGCGAGCTCAGCTTGAGACCGTCCACGGTGATGGTGTTGCCCGTGTTGTGCACGGTGGCCTCACCCACCGAGACCGGACCCAGCGAGGCCTTGACCTTGCCCGGGCCGCCGTACGACAGGCTCAACCGGGCGTTGCCGCCGACCGGCAGCGAGGCGCCGCCCATCAGCTGGGAGGCCGGGGGCAGCAGCTGGGCGAGGTCCTGGTAGCTGATCACTCCGCTGCCGGCGCCGCTGTCCACGGTGGCGCTGTTCAGGCTGTCGCTCACCTCGACCCCGGACAGCTTCGCCTTGAAGGAGTGCAGCGCCACCTGCTGCCCGTTGTTCCGGACGGTCAGCCCGTCCGAGGAGATCCGGACGTCGTCCAGCTTCTTCGAGACCACCTGGGTGAGGAACGGGAAGCCCTCGATCGTGACGTCCGGGCGCTGGCTCATCCGGCCGTTCTTCACCAGCTGGTCGGCGGCCTCGTCCTCGGCCACGCCGACCGCGATCCGGTCCGCGCCCACCAGCAGCCCGGAGATCACCACCAGGCCGATCGTCGCCTTCAGCCATCCGCGCATCGTGTCCCCCGTCGTCGCCGGTCGCCGTCGTCCGCCCCGGAGCCGCGCCGGGCGCGACCCTCCCGCACGACCGTACGACGTCCCGCCCCGGACGGTGGTTCCGGGACGGGACGCGGTCGTGACGTACCCGACTCAGCCGGCCAGCAGCCCGGTGGCCATCCAGATCAGCGGCGCGGCCACCGCCAGCGGCAGCGCCACGCCCGCCGTCATGTGCACGAAGCGGGACGGGAAGTCGTACGCCGCGACCCGGCGGCCGACCAGCGCCCCCAGGCCGGCGAGCACGCCCAGCGCCGGCGGCGCACCCACCAGCAGGCCCAGCAGCACCGCGGCGACCACACCCAGCACCGGACCCAGCTGCTTCGGCCCGGGCAGCGGAGCCGCCGCCAGCACGGTGGCCAGCGCGACCGCGCCCACCCCCGCCGGCACCCAGTCGGCCAGCAGCAGCGTGGTGCACAGCGCCGTCACCACGGTGGCCGAACCCAGCACCGTCAGCGCGTAGAACCGCTCCTTCGGGTCCGACGGACGGAACGTCTGGAGCACCAGCACCAGCAGGAAGAACCCGCCCAGGGCGCCCACCACGGCCGCCGCACCGCTGTCGGCGTCCGCCAGCAGCACCGCCACGTCGGCGGTGAGCCCGGACAGCGCGGCCAGCAGGATGCCCTGCCGGGCCGGCCACATGCCGTTCAGCCGGAACCAGCCGGCCGCCGTGAGCAGCTGCAGCGCCGCCACCACCAGGGCCAGCGCCACCTGGCCCAGCGCGGCACCGCCGGCCAGCAGCGCGGCCACGGCGGCGGTGATCAGGGCGGGCTGGAGGCCCGGGTCGATGATCGGCGAACCGGTCCGACCGCCCGGGGCCGCGGCCGCCGCCGGGGGCTGGGAACCCGGGAACGGGAGGCCCGGCACCGGCTGCGCCGGGACGGCGCCGTACGCCGGGGCGGCGGGCAGGTCCGGGCGCTTGAGCGTCATGGTCGGCGGGTCGAAGCCCGGCCCGGCGCCGGGCGCCCCGACGGGCGGCGCGGGCGGCATGCCGCCGGGCGGCACCGCGGCCGCGGGATGCCCGACCGGCGCGCCCTGCGGGGCACCGTGCTGCGGGAAACCCTGCTGCGGGGCGGTCCGCGGCGCCGGGGCGGGCGCCCCGGCCGGGGCCGCGTGCCGCGCCCGGGAGGGCGGCGGCGGGGCCTGCGGCGGGTACGACTGCGGGTACGGCTGCGCGGCCGGGGGCTGCTGCACCGGCGGCCGGCCGTACTGCGGCGGCGGGGCGACCGGCATCGCGCCGGAGACCGTCACCGGCGGCAGCAGCGTGGTGGCCGCCGCGTCGTCCAGCGGCGGGACGGGCGGGAGCAGCGTGGTCGCCGCGTCGTCCATCGGGGGCACCGGCGGCAGCAGGGTGGTCGCGGCCGCGTCGTCCAGCGCGGGCACCGGCGGCAGCACGGTGGTGGCGTCGGCGTAGTCCACCGGATAGCCGTACGGGTGCTGCGGCTGCTGCGGGTGCCGCGGCGCGTGCTGCTGCTGGTACTGCTGCGGATGCGGATAGGGCTGCTGCGGCTGCTGCGGCTGCTGCGGCCAGTTGCCGTGGCCGCCGCCGTGGTTCGGGTCGTTCATGTCCGTCACGCCGCTCAGCCTCCCGCGAACGGCGGGAGGATCTCGACCGTCCCGCCCTCGGTCAGGGCCACCGTCGCGTGGTCCCGGCCGCCGACCTGCGCGCCGTCGACCAGGTACGAGCAGTGCCCGAGCAGCTGGACGAGCTTCGGCCGGTCGGCGTGCCGCTGCCGGGCCGCGGCCAGCGCCTCCGCCAGGGTCGCCGCCTCGTACGGCTCCTCGGCCAGCCCGGCCTCGGACTTCGCCGCCGCCCAGTAGCGGATCGTCCCGCGCGCCCGGGCGCCGCTCGCGGGCTCGGTGGTCGCGCCCATCGGGCCACCCCATTCCGTTCGTCCTCGCCCGGCCCCGGTGACCCGGTCCGGCTCGCCACCGGAGCGTGCCCCGACCACCCGAACGATGGACCCGGGCAGCGCCGCCGATGTGCGTCCCATGATGGCGTGTCCGCCGGTGCGAGCGGCAATCGCCCTGGCCCGACCGGCCCGCAGCGGCGCTCGAAGCTGTGGCCAGGCTCACCCGGCGCACGCCCGGATTGGGCGAACCGTCGGATTCGCGCACTCCCGGCACGCGGAGCGGTCGGCTATCCTCGACCTCCAAGAGGGATCCGGGCAGAGTCGCCCCCGGGTCCTTTTGTGCTTTCAGGACGCCAGTACGGACGTTCGTGCGATTCGTCGGCCCACCCCCGGCGCTTCGCGGGAACCGCCCCGCTCTCGCGGCACAAGGACGTGCCGGGCCTGCCGGGGTGTCGCCACCCGGCACCGGGCCGCCACCCGGGACCGGACCAGACCGGAGGGTTCGCGGGATGAACAGGGCAGAAACGGTGCGCCGCGGGTTGCGGGACCCCCGGTGCGCCGAGTGCTCCCACGAGACCCCCGGGGCGTCCTTCCCCCTCCCCTCAGCACCTGCGCCCACCGGCTGCGGCGGCAGCCTGGGCGCGACCGCGACGACCCGGAAAGGGGACCCCCGGGTATGAGTTCACTCCTCCTCCTCACCAACGCACTGCAGCCGTCCGCCGAAGTGCTACCGGCCCTCGGCCTGCTGCTGCACAACGTCCGGGTGGCCCCCGCCGAGGGATCCGCCCTGGTCGACACCCCCAGCGCGGACGTCATCCTGGTCGACGGCCGGCGCGACCTGCCGCAGATCCGCAGCCTGTGCCAGCTGCTGCGCTCCACCGGCATCGGCTCCCCGCTGATCCTGGTGGTCACCGAGGGCGGCCTGGCCGCCGTGACCGCCGAGTGGGGCATCGACGACGTCCTGCTGGACACCGCCGGCCCGGCCGAGGTCGAGGCCCGGCTGCGGCTCGCACTGGGCCGCCTCCAGGTCGCCGCCGACGACAGCCCGATGGAGATCCGCAACGGCGACCTCTCGGTCGACGAGGCCACCTACTCCGCCAAGCTCAAGGGCCGGGCGCTCGACCTCACCTTCAAGGAGTTCGAGCTGCTCAAGTACCTCGCCCAGCACCCCGGCCGGGTCTTCACCCGGGCCCAGCTGCTCCAGGAGGTGTGGGGCTACGACTACTTCGGCGGCACCCGCACGGTGGACGTGCACGTCCGGCGGCTGCGCGCCAAGCTCGGCGTGGAGAACGAACAGCTGATCGGCACCGTGCGCAACGTCGGCTACCGCTTCGTCGTCCCGGAGAAGGCCGACAAGAGCGAGCGTCCGGACCTCGCCCAGCGCCCCTCGGCCCCGCTGGAGGCCTGACGGGGACCGGCCCGGGGAGCCGGGCGGGCCGGGCGGGCCGTCGGCCCGTCCGGCTCGTCCGGATTGCTCCCGGTCCCGCCCCGGAACGGCCCCAGCTCCCACTGCCGCCCCGGGGACCACACGCGTAGACTCCCCCCGTGGCCAAGGTGACGCGCGACGATGTAGCCCGACTGGCTGGGACCTCGACCGCGGTCGTCAGCTACGTGATCAACAACGGGCCGCGCCCGGTCGCGCCCGCGACCCGGGAGAAGGTCCTCGCGGCGATCGAACAGCTCGGCTACCGGCCGAACAGCGTCGCCCAGGCGATGGCCTCCCGCCGGACCAACCTGATCGGCATGGTCGTCCCGGACGCCCGCCAGCCCTTCTTCGCCGAGATGGCCCACGCCGTCGAACGGGCCGCCTCCGAGCGCGGCAAGCTCGTCCTGATCGGCAACTCCGACTACGTCGACGACCGCGAGGTCCACTACGTCCGCGCCTTCCTCGGCATGCGGGTCTCCGGGCTGATCCTGGTCAGCCAGGGCCCCTCCCAGCGCGCCGCCGAGGAGTTCGCCGCGATGGAGGGCGCGAAGGTGGTGCTGCTGCACCGCCGCCCCGAGGCGATCGACGACGTCGCGGTGGTCACCGACGACGTGGGCGGCGCCGAGGCCGTCGTGCGCCACCTGCTGGAGGTGCACGGGCACCCGTACGTGGCCTGCTTCGGCGGCCCGGTGGAGTCCCCCGCCCCCGGCGACCCGGTCATCGACCACGTCGAGGGCTGGCAGCGCGCCATGGACGCCCACGGCATCCCCACCGAACCGCACCTGATCGACGCCCCCTTCCACCGCTACGGCGCGTACGACGTCGCCCTGCGGCTGCTGCGCTCGCCCGACCGGCCGCGGGCCGTCTTCTGCTCCACCGACGACCAGGCGATCGGCGTGCTGCGGGCCGCCCGCGAGGTCGGCCTGCGCGTCCCCGAGGACCTCGCGGTGGCCGGCTTCGACGACGTGCCCGAGGCCGCGCTCGCCGACCCGCCGCTGACCACCGTCGCCTCCGACCGCGACGCGATGGCCCGGGCCGCCGTGGACCTGGTGCTGGACGACTCGCTGATGGTGCCCGGTTCGGACACCGAGCGGGTCCGCAAGTTCCCGTCCCGCCTGGTCATCCGCCGTTCCTGCGGCTGCGACGGGGCCGCACCCGACCGGGCCCCGCTGGACTAGCCGGAGCGGAACCGCCGGTTCCGCTCCAAGAGCTGCCTGACCAGGCTTTATGAGAAGTCAACGGGCTTCTCGCCGCGTTCTGAGCCGCTTCTCATCCCGTCCTCATCCACCGGGCGGAACTTGGTCGGCATGAGCGAACAGCGGCACAACCCCAGCGAGCAGTACGGTCCGTACGAGCCCCGCGTCATCGAGGGCACCGTGCTGGGCTCCGACACCGACGGCACCGACCCGCGCACCGGGTACGGCCACCACCAGGACGGCACCGACCCGTACTCCGGGTACGGCCAGCACCAGGACCACTCCGGTGCCGCCTTCGGCGCGACGCCCCCGCCGCCGCCGATGCCGCCCGAGCCCCCGACGCTGCTCGGCCACCCCTCCGACTCCGAGGGCCCCGGCCGCCACGGCGGCCGGGCCCGGCGCGGACTGCTGCGCGGGCGGCTCGCCCTGGTGACCGCCGTCGCCGCGATCGCCGCCGTCATCGGCGGGGTCACCGGCGGGGTCATCGCCGCCGACCGGCAGTCCTCCGACAACCGGGTCGGAACGATCGCCAGCCCCGTCTCCGCCCGCACCGACGGCACCGCCAACGTGCCCGCCATCGCCGCCGCCGTCTCGCCCAGCGTCGTCCAGATCACCGTCAAGGAGAGCAACGGCACCGCCACCGGCACCGGCGTCGTCCTCAACGCCGACGGCCAGATCCTCACCAACTTCCACGTGATCGACGGCGCGTCGGCCGGCGGCCGGATCACCGTCACCTTCAAGGACGGCTCCACCGCCCCCGCCACCGTGACCGGCACCGACAAGAACCTCGACGTCGCCGTGATCACCGCCGGCGGAGCCAAGAACCTCACCCCCGCCGTCCTCGGCGACTCCTCCACCGTCGCCATCGGCGACCCGGTCGTCGCCATCGGCAACCCCGACGGCCTCACCGGCACCGTCACCTCCGGCATCATCAGCGCCGAGAACCGCGACGTCACCGTCCAGCTCGACGAGGGCTCCACCAGCGGCAACGGCGGCTTCGGCCTCCCGTTCCTGCCCGGCGTGCCCGGCCTGCGCGGCGGCGGCGCCCAGCAGCAGCAGAACAGCGGCAGCAGCACCACCTACAAGGCCTTCCAGACCGACGCCGCCCTCAACCCCGGCAACTCCGGCGGCCCGCTGATCAACGCCAACGGCCAGGTCATCGCCATCAACTCGGCGATGTACGCGCCCAGCGGCTCCGGCTCCTCGGGCAGCAGCGGCGCCGGCAGCGTCGGCCTCGGCTTCGCCATCCCGATGAACGACATCAAGCAGGTCCTGCCGAAGCTCGAATCCGGCCAGAGCCTGTGAGCCACAATCCGTAGGAACCGGTGAACGTCCGCGAGGCGGACAATTGCCACCAGCAGCAGACCCAGCAGACCCGACAGCGGGCCCTCCACCCGACGAGAAAGGGCAGCAGCCCATGACCCCGTCCGCCGACGACCGCACCCCCGCCGAGGCCGGCCACCCCTCCGCCCGGCTCCTCGTGGTCGACGACGAACCCGCCCTCCGGGACGCCCTGGAGAGCAGCCTCGCCTTCGAGGGCTACGAGGTCGCCACCGCCACCGACGGCTACGAGGCCCTGGAGTCCGTCGAGCGCGACAAGCCCGATCTCGTCCTGCTGGACATCATGATGCCCCGGATGGACGGCCTCACCGCCGTCCGCCGGATGCGCTCCCGCGGCGACACCGTCCCCGTCCTGATGCTCACCGCCCGCGACGCCGTCGGCGACCGCGTCACCGGGCTCGACGTCGGCGCCGACGACTACCTCGCCAAGCCCTTCGAACTCGACGAACTCCTCGCCCGCGTCCGCGCCCTGCTGCGCCGCAACGCCCTCGCCACCGAGGCCGCCGCCCGCGCCGCCGCCGAGGACGACAGCGAGGTCCTCGCCTTCGCCGACCTGCGGATGAACACCGCCACCCGCGAGGTCACCCGCGGCGGCAAGCCCGTCGAACTCACCCGCACCGAGTTCATGCTGCTGGAGATGTTCCTCTCCCACCCCCGGCAGGTCCTCACCCGCGAACAGATCCTCAAGGCGGTCTGGGGCTTCGACTTCGAGCCCTCCTCCAACTCCCTGGACGTGTACGTCATGTACCTGCGCCGCAAGACCGAGCAGGGCGGCATGCCGCGCCTCATCCAGACCGTCCGCGGCGTCGGCTACGCCCTCCGCCCGGCCGCCGGCACCAGCGCGTGAACGCTGTTCCGCCCCCGCCGCTGGCCCCGCCCCGGGTGGTGCCCGGCAGACGCCAGCGCGTGGTCCAGTGGTACCGCTCCCGCTCGCTGCGCGGCCGCCTCACCTTCATGAGCGCGGCCGCGGTGGCCGTGGCCATCGCGCTGTCGGCGCTGGCCTGCTGGTTCATCGTGGACAAGCAGCTGTACAGCCAGGTCAAGACCGACCTGGTCAGCGCACCCCCCGCCATGGTCGGGAAGAACCTCAACCTGTACGCGAACCCGGAAGCCGCGCTCGCCGCCAACCAACCCCGCCCTGGCACACCGGAGTTCAGCGGTGCGGCACCCCGCGACACCCAGTTCGTGACCCCGAACGGCGTGGGCCTGCCCCCCGGCTCGAACCGGGCGATCGTGATCAAGCCGGAGGACGCCGCCGCGTTCCAGCTCAAGCCCGGCCAGTACATCGTCCGGGACGGGCACTACACGAACGGCGACCCGGCGCTCGTCCGGCTCAGCTCCGTGCAGCACGTCTCGCAGCCCACCGTCGCCATGGTCGCGACCCCGACCCAGCCCATCGAGGAATCCCTCCAGGGCCTCGCCATCCTCCTCGGCGCCGTCTCCCTCGGCGGCATCCTGCTCGCCGCCGTCGCGGGCCGCCTGGTCGCCCACTCCTCCCTCAAGCCGGTCGACCAACTCACCGACGCCGTCGAGCACATCGCCCGCACCGAGGAGGTCGGCAGCACCATCCCCGTGAACGGGGACGACGAGATCGCCCGGCTCTCCACGTCCTTCAACTCGATGAGCACCGCCCTCGCCAACTCCCGCGAGCGCCAGACCCGGCTGATCGCCGACGCGGGCCACGAGCTGCGGACGCCGCTCACCTCCCTGCGCACCAACGTCGACCTGCTGATCCGCAGCAACGACACCGGCCGCCCGCTGCCCCCGGCGACCAAAACCAAGCTGCTGGGCAACATGAAGGCCCAGATGCAGGAACTCACCGTGCTGATCGGCGACCTGCTCCAGCTCTCCCGCCCCGACACCCCGAAGGCCGGCCCGAACCTGACCGTGGTCGCCCTGCACGAGATCGCCGGGCGCGCGGTCGAGCGGGCGAAGCTCCGCGGCCCGGGGCTGGTCTTCGAGACGACCGTCGAGCCCTGGTACGCGCACGGCGACGCGGCGGGCCTGGAGCGGGCCGTGATCAACCTGCTGGACAACGCGGTGAAGTACAGCCCGCCCGCCGGCACCATCGAGGTCCGGCTCCAGCAAGGCGTGCTGACCGTCCGCGACCACGGTCCCGGCATTCCGCCGGACGAGCTCCAGTACGTCTTCGACCGGTTCTGGCGCTCCCCGTCCTCGCGTCAACTCCCCGGCTCCGGCCTGGGGTTGTCGATCGTCGCGCAGAGCGTCCGGGAGGCGGGCGGCGAGGTCACACTGGGCCCGGCCCAGGACGGCGGCCCCGGCGCGCTGGCGACCGTACGACTTCCCGGCGGCCCCGCCCCCGAGTAGCCGCCGGGAACGGCAGGACGGGCGGGGCGCCCCGACAGCGCCCCGCCCGTCCCAGGGCCCCGTCACCGGGGCCGGTGTCCGGCTCTCGGTCAGTCGATGTCGCTGCCCGGGCCGAGGACCTTGACCCGGTCCTGCGCCGGCGGCTTCAACGGCGAGGCCGCCGAGCTGTGGGCCGTCAGGTAGGCCGTGAAGACGTCCAGGTCGGAGGCGCCGACGAGCTTGTCGGTGCCGGCCGCGAAGGCCGGGAAGCCGTCGCCGCCGCCGGCCAGGAACTCGTTGGCGGCGACCCGGTACTTGGCGGCCGGGTCGACCGGTGCGCCGTTCAGCCGGATCGAGTCCAGGACCACCCGGGCCGCGCCGGTCCTGCGCATGTCCAGGGTGTAGTGGAGGTTCGAGGAGGCCTGGAGGATCTTCGGCGCCGCGTCGTTGAGACCGCTCACCTGCTGCTGCAGCAGCTGGACCAGCTGGGCGCCGGTCAGCGTCTTGACCTGCATCATGTTGGTGAACGGCTGGACGGTGAACGCCTCGCCGTAGGTCACCACGCCGTCGCCCTCACTGCCCGAGGCCTTGTAGACCAGGTCGGAGCGCAGCCCGCCCGGGTTCATGAAGGCCACCTGGGCGCCGCCCTTGTCGGCCGGGGCGAGCCCCTCCAGCTGCGCGTCGGCGATCACGTCGCCGAGCGGCTTCTCCAGGTCGCTGCTGCCCCGGCCGTTGATGTCCGAGGCGATGTAGCCGATCGGCCGGTTGGCCTTCGGGGCGGCCAGCTTGGAGTAGTGGTCGATCAGCGCCGTCATGTCCGGGGCCTTCTCGACCGTGCGCCGCACCACGTGGTTCTCGGCCTTGACCGACGGGCGGACGATCTCGCCGGTGGTCTTGTCCAGCTTCATGTCGATCTCGGTGAACAGCCGGCCGAAGGAGGCGGCACTGGTCACCGAGCGCGGCACGCCGTTGGGGTCGGGGATGCTGCAGGCGTACGCGTTGTGGGTGTGGCCGGTGACGATGGCGCCGACCGCCGGGTCGATCTTCTTCGCGATGTCGACGATCGGGCCGGAGATGCCCTGACCGGCCGCGCCGCAGTCGTAGTTGTAGACGCCGCTGGCCGGGTAGCCGCCCTCGTGGATCAGCGCGACGATCGAGTTGACGCCCTTGGCCTTGAGCTCCGCGGCGTACTTGTTGATCGTGGTGACCTCGTTGGCGAACTTGAGGCCCTTGACGCCCTCGGCGGTGACGATGTTCGGCGTGCCCTCCAGGGTGACGCCGATGAAGCCGATCTTGACGCCCTGCGACTTGGTCACCCAGTACGGCGGCAGCAGCGGCTTGCCGGACTGCTCGTCGGTGACGTTGGCCGACAGGTAGTTGAAGTTGGCGCCCTTGAAGGTCCGGCCGGGCTCGTAGCAGCCGTCGGTCGGGTGGCAGCCGCCCTCCTGCTTGCGCAGCAGCTCCGTCGCGCCCTGGTCGAACTCGTGGTTGCCGACCGAGGTGACGTCCAGTCCGAGCTTGTCCATCGCCTCGATGGTCGGCTCGTCGTGGAACAGCGCCGAGGTGAGCGGGCTGGCACCGACGATGTCGCCGGCCGCGACGGTGATCGAGTCGTCGGCCGGGATCCGCGCCTTGCGCAGCTCGGTGGCCAGGTACTCGATGCCGCCGGCCGGGGTCGAGACCTCCTTGCCGGTGGCCGGGTCGATCTCCTTGATCGTGCCGGAGGAGCCCGCCGGGGGCTCCAGGTTGCCGTGGAAGTCGTTGATCGCCAGCAGCTGGAGGTTGACGGTCTTGTGACGCTTGGCGTTGGCGTCGGCGGCCTGGGCGGCCGTCGGCACGACCACCGTGCCGAACAGACCTGCGGCGGCGACGACGGCGAACGCCGCCCGTCGGGATCTGACGGTGAGCATGAGGGATCCCCTGCACCTCGGAGGAGCACGCGGGCGGCGGAGCGCGCCGGCGCGTGGGCAATGTGTTGCGCGAGTGCAGCCTAGGGTCAACGCGCGTAGCTGTCAGGATGTCGAACGTAACGAGAGGATTACCTGCTGACGAACCACCGCCGTCAGACCGGGACGGACCGCCTGCACACGATCCCCCCGACCCCGCCCGACGCCCGCGGCCCGGTCCCCGGCCCGCCCCCGGCGGCGGCGCCTGCTCAGACCCCCGGCTCGGCCGCCAAGTGCCGCTCGGCCCGCACCCGTTCGGCCACCGCGTCCTCGGTCATCGCGCGGTCGGTGTACACCAGCGGCCGCTCGGTGTCGGTGATGATGTGCTTCACCACCTGCACGTTGCCGTTGACGTCCCAGACCGCGATGCCCGGCGACAGGGTCGGGATGATCTCCACCGCCCAGCGCGGCAGGCCCAGCACCCGGCCGGTGGCCCGCGCCTCCTCGGCCTTCTGCATGTAGATCGTCCGGGTGGAGGCCATCTTCAGGATCGCCGACGCCTCCTTGGCCGCCGCGCCGTCCACCACGTCCGACAGGTGGTGCACCACCGCCACGAAGGAGAGCCCGAGCCGGCGGCCGAACTTCAACAGCCGCTGGAACAGCTGGGCCACGAACGGGCTGTTGATGATGTGCCAGGCCTCCTCGACCAGGAAGATGCGCTTCTTCCGGTCCGGCCGGATCCAGGTGTGCTCCAGCCACACCCCGACGATCGCCATCAGGATCGGCATCGCGATCGAGTTGCGGTCGATGTGCGAGAGGTCGAAGACGATCAGCGGCGCGTCCAGGTCGATGCCGTCCGTGGTCGGGCCGTCGAACATGCCGCGCAGGTCGCCGTCGACCAGCCGGTCCAGCACCAGCGCCACGTCCAGGCCCCAGGACTGCACCTCGTCCACCGCCACGCCCAGCGACTCCACCGAGGACAGCTCGGGGCTGCGCAGGGTGTCGATGATGTCGTCCAGCACCGGCTGGCGGTCCGTCACCGAGGCGACCACATGGGCGTGCGCGGCCTTCAACGCGAAGCCCGCCCGCTCCTCCAGACCGCGCCCCATCGCCACCTCGATGATGGTGCGCAGCAGCGACAGCTGACCGGTCTGGGTGATCGCCGGATCCAGCGGGTTGAGCTTCACCCCGCCGTCCCTGGCCGCCATCGGGTCCAGCCGGATCGACTTTATGCCCAGCGCGTTGGCGATCAGGTTCCACTCACCGACGCCGTCCTCGCCCTGCGCGTCCAGCACCACGACCTGCCGGTCGCGGAACCTCAACTGCCGCAGCACGTACGTCTTCTCCAGCGCCGACTTGCCGTTGCCGGACTCCCCCAGCACCAGCCAGTGCGGGGCGGGCAGCTGCTGCCCGTACAGCTGGAAGGGGTCGTAGACGTACCCCTTGCCGCTGTACACCTCACGCCCGATGATCACTCCCGAGTCGCCCAACCCCGGTGCGGCGGTGGGCAGGTAGACCGCCTGCGCCTGACCGGTGGAGGTACGCACCGGCAGCCGGGTGGTCTCCACCTTGCCGAACATCAGGCTGGTGAACGCGTCGGTGAGGTTGCCGATCGCCATGGGTGGCCTCCTGGTGCCGGCGAGGGGTGGACGGGCGCGGTGGGTGGACGGGGTGGCGCGGTGGGTGGACGGGCGCGGTGGGTGGACGGGCCCGGTCCCGGAGGACCGGCGCGGGGGTCAGCGGCGGATGCCGGTGGCGAACGGCAGGGTGTTGACGAAGGCCCGGTGGTGCTCGCGGTCGCACCACTCCAGCTTGAGGTAGCTCTTGCCCGCCGAGGCCCGGATGGTCCGCTTGTCGCGGGCCAGCGCGTCGGGGTTGCGCGAGGAGACCGTGATGTAGCCGACCAGGTTCACCCCGGCCGCGCCGGAGGCCAGGTCGTCACCGCGCTGGTCCACCCGGCCGGTGTGGGCCAGGTCGCGCGGGTCGACCGTGCGGTTCATCTTGGCCGCGCGACTGGCCTCCGCCTCGTCGTTGGTCTTCTCGGTCAGCATCCGCTCGATCGCGACGTCGGTGGGTTCCAGGTCCATCGTCACCGCCACCGTCCGGATCACGTCCGGGGTGTGCACCAGCAGCGGCGCCAGGAAGTTGACGCCCACCGGGGTGAGCGGCCACTCCTTGACCCAGGCAGTGGCGTGGCACCACGGCTCCCGGGTCACCGACTCCCGGGTCTTCGCCGTCAGGTACTGGGGGTGGGTCGCGTCCAGCTCGGCCGGCCAGGCGTTGCGCCGGGACATCGCCTGGATGTGGTCGATCGGGTGGTCCGGGTCGTACATCGAGTGCAGCAGCGAGGACAGCCGGGCCTGGCCCAGCGGCTGGCGCACCCGGATGTCCGCCTCGGCCAGCCGGGCGCAGATGTCGGTCAGCTCGCGGGCCATCACGGCCGCCAGCCCGTCGTCGTCCCGGGCCCGCCCGCCGGTCGCGGTGCGGCCCATCGCGTGTGCCTCGGCGGCCAGGTCCCGGGTGTAGTGCATGCACGCCACCAGGTACGCCCGGTGCTGCTCCGAGGAGGTCGACACCATCGACTGCAGCTGGTCGTACGAGTCCTGCAGCCAGCGCGGCGCGTCGTGGTCGCCGCGGCGCTCGACGTCCTTGGCGTGGGCGTCCGGGTCGGCCGGCAGGGTGCGGGCCAGGATCTGCAGCCGGGTCACGAAGCCGTCCCCGTTGGCGACGTGCTTCAACAGCGTGCCGAACCGGTCGACCAGCGCCTCCTGGTCCTCCGAGTCGCGCAGCCCGACGCCCGGGCCCTCGATCTCGATCGCGGCCGTCACCGTCCGCCGCTCCAGGTGCATCAGCACCCCGACCTCGTCCGGCCCGAACGGCGCGGTCAGCCAGCGCAGCCGCCCCACCCCGGGCGGCGGACCGACCTCCACCTCCCGGCCGTCCATCCGGGTGCCCGCGTCCATCGCGTCCGAACGCCACAGCCCGCGCCCGCTGCGGACCGTCCGGCGGTAGGTGCGGTTGATCTCCACCCACCGGTAGAACGTCCGCTTGCGGTACGGCACGTAGACCGCCGCGATGGCCAGCAGCGGCAGGCCGATCAGACCGGCGATCCGCAGCGCCAGGACCGGCATCAGCAGGCCCCAGAGCATCCCGAGGAACGCCCCGAAGATGATCAGGATGATCTCCCCGGACTCCCGGTTGCGGCCGATCACCGCGTTCGGGCGGGCCTTGCCGATCAGGTAGGTGCGGCGCTGGTGCACGTACGGCTGGGCGTACTGGGCCCCGTACTGGCCGAGCGGTTCGCTGCTCACTTACCCGTCACCCTCCCTTCGCTGGATTGCTGTCGCGGTTCGGAACCGAGGCCTGCGGCGGCGGCCCGGCCTGCGGCGGCGGGGACGGCGTCCGGCCGGCGTGCGCGGCGATGCCGGGCGCGACCGAGCCGCCGCCCGCACCCCCGCCGCCCCCGGCCCCCTGCGGACCGCGGTCGCCGTGGGTGGAGATGCCCTGCTTCATCAGGTTCGCGGTCCCGTTGATCATCGCCGAACCGGCCTGCACCGCACTGGCCCGGGCCCCGCGCATGTTCAGCATCTCGTCGCCGAAGGTCGGGACGAAGCGGTACACCGCGGCGCTCGCGAAGATCGACAGGAACAGGATCGCCAACCCGGACAGCACCCGGGCGAAGTCGTCGTTGGCCCCGGCCCCGGTCGCCACCGCGCCCGCCAGACCCAGGATGATCACGATGATCGGCTTCGCCAGGTCCACCGCCAGCATCATCCCGGCCCACCGGCGCACGTGCTTCCACAACTGCCGGTCCACCAGCCCCGCGTACACCGCCGTCCCCAGCAGCGCCCCCACGTACAGCATCGCCGCCCGGATCACCAGCTCGATCCAGAGCACCGCCGCCGCCAGCACCGCGACCAGCGACACCAGCACCAGGATCAGCGGGCCGCCGCCGACGTTCCCCTTCTCCAGGGTGTCGGCGAACCCGCCCAGGTACGTCCCCGTGTCCGACTTCGTCCCGACCGCGATCGCCTTCGTCAGCCCGTCCGTCACGCTCACCACGGTGAACAGGATCAACGGCGTGAACGCCGAGGCCACCACCGTCAGCCACAGGAAGCCGACCGCCTCCGAGATCGCCGTCGTCAACGACGCCCCGCGCACCGCCCGCTTGGTCACCGCCAGCAGCCACAGCACCAGCGTGATCACCGTCGACACGGCGAACACCACGGCGTACTGCTGCAGGAACGACTGGTTGGTGAAGTCCACCGACGTCGTCCCGTCGATCGCCCCCGACAGGTTCCGCACCACCCACGCCGCCGCCTGCGCACACCCCTTGGCGAGCGACCCGAGCGGATCGGTCACGTTGCTGACGCCGCCGCCGGGAATGACGACGGCCCCGTTGGGAGCACACCCGGCGTCGCTGCCGGGGATCGGGAGATCGACCTTCTGACAGGTGGGAGTCGCGGTCGGCGACGGCGACGGCTCGGCGAACACCCTCTGGGCGGCCAGCATCGCCGTCAACTGCACGGCGGCGAGGACGCCGGCCAGCGTCCCCGCTCTGCGCGCGGTCGTACGACGTGCGGTCGTTCGGCTTGTGCTCTGGTCAACGGGCATAGCGGAACCCCCCGAACTGCTGGACGGCGCCGGTGATCTCCTCGGCGGTGGCGGCCTGCTGGTCTCCGGGCATCGGCGCGGGGCCCTGCCTGCTGGTGAAGTCGGTCAGCTTCCAGTCGCTCCCCGTCCAGTGGAGCGAGAGCGTGAGGGTGAACCAGTTGGCGGTCACCGGTTGGACGGAGCTCTGGCCGGCGAGGCCGGTGAGGCCGGTGCACCACACCTCGACCTTGGCGTCCTGGTCGGCGTAGGCCGTCGGCTTGGTGCCGACGGGGACGGTGCGGCTGACGAAGGTGAGGCCCTTGGGCGCGTGGCCCTGGGCGTCGAGGCCGTAGCGGGCGACGGTGTCGCCGCCGAAGCCCTGGTCCAGCCGGCTCTGCAGGGCCGCGGCGGAGCCCGGGTCGGCGATGGTGGCGACGATGGTGTGGCGGCTGTCGGCGCGGAACATGTCCGCGGAGCCGATCGCCACCGCGTAGTTGGCGGCGGCGGACTGGGCGCCCTGGTCGCTGTGCGGGTAGCCGGAGGCGATGCCGTTGACGGTGGTGCCGACGGGCTGGTCGCCGCTGGGCGCGGGGCCTGCGCCGGAGCCGGCGCTGGGGGCAGCCCGGTCGGCGGAGCTGCCGCCGCTGCCGGGGTCCGGTTTGCCGCGGTTGGCGACGGAGATGGCGACGACGAGCAGGGTGACGACGACGAGGACGGTCAGCAGGGTGCGCAGCGGCCTGGACTGACGGCTGGTCGGCAGTGCGGAGGGCTGTTCGTCGACCGGCAGCCGCGTACGGGTGTGCGGCTGGTCGTCGGACAACGGCACGGCGGCCCTCCTGGTGCGGGGAGCCGGGCGGCTCCGGGGGCCCTCCGTCCGGGGGCGGGCGCGGACGGGGGGTGGGAACGGGGGGTGGACTCCTGGCGGGTCGGCCCTCTGGGGAGGTCCGGGCGGGAACCTGTCGTCAGGCGGGCCGGGTCACTGCTGTCCGATCGTCAGATAGCCATGCCGTAGACAATGGTGAACAGAGTGCCGAGTGATCCAATGATGAACACGCCGGTCAGCCCGGCGATGATCAGCCCCTTGCCCTGTTCGGCTCCGAAGCTGTCCCGCATCGCGGTCGCGCCGATCCGCTGTTTGGCCGCACCCCACACCGCGAGGCCGAGGCAGACGAGGATGGCGACGGCCATGATGACCTCGACCATCACCCGGGCCTCCGACCCGAGGCTGGCGAAGGGGCCCCAGTCCGGGGCGATCCCGCCGATGATGGTGTCGATATTCGGCTTCTTGGGAGGGTCCTCGGCCAGGTGGCCGACCGCATAGGTGTGCACGCTGCTCAGGTTCATTTCCATCTCACCGCCCGATCAGGCAAATTCAAGGGCCCGGACCCCGCCCGCGCGAAGGGTCGGTGCCTATTCTTGGCCAGATCTGATGTCGACTTGGCTACTTCTCGCGGATTGGTCGTGAGGCATCGGACACGTACGCGAGGATGTCCACCGTACGAAGGATAGCGCTCACTCTTTGTATCTCTGATGATTGCGGTGAGCAACGCCTTCCGGGACACTTCGACTGACGATTCGTCGGGATGGTGCTGATGGTACTCCGGAAGGCCGGTACGGCCGCCGCTGCGGCGGGAGTTGTCGCGTTCGGGTTCCTCGGTCTGGTGACGATGGGGACGTATGCGGCGGGTGGGACACCGCAACTGGCGGCGAATCGTTCCGCCCTCTCCCCCGGCACCGTTCCGGCGGCCTACCAGGACGCGATCCAGAAGTGGGGCTCGCTCTGCCCGGAGATCTCCCCGCCGATGCTCGCGGCGCAGCTGTACCAGGAAAGCGGTTTCGACCCCAAGGCCCAATCCGGCGTCGGGGCACAGGGAATGGCGCAGTTCATGCCGGGCACCTGGCCGATGTACGCCACGGACGGTGACGGGGACGGCAAGAAGGACGTCTGGAACCCGTACGACGCGATCGCCACCGCGGCGGTCTACGACTGCGCGCTCGCCAAGGACGTGGCCGGCGTGCCGGGCGATCCGCAGGCCAACATGCTGGCCGCCTACAACGCCGGCCCGTACGCGGTGACGTCGAACCGGGGCGTCCCGCCGTACAGGGAGACCCAGGGGTACGTGCGGAACATCCAGGCGATGGCCCGGAGCTTCGCCGCGCCGACCGCGCCGGTGGAGGTGTCCGCGCAGTCGGCCGCCGCGATCTACTTCGCGCAGACCAAGCTCGGCACGCCGTACCTGTGGGGCGGGGACGGGGCGGCCTGGCAGAACGGGCGGTTCGACTGCTCCGGGCTCACCGTGGCCGCGTTCGCCACCGTGGGCATCGCCCTGCCCCGGGTGGCCAACGACCAGTGGTACGCCGGACCGCACCCGTCACGGGATCAGCTCCGGCCGGGCGACCTGGTGTTCTTCGCGACCGACCTGAGCGATCCGCGGAGCATCCACCACGTGGGGATCTACGTCGGCGGCGGCTACATGATCAACGCGCCGCACACCGGGGCGGTGATCCGCTACGACAAGATCGACACCAAGGAGTACATCGGGGCGACCCGGGTCACCACGGACGGCGCCCAGGCGCTGCCGACGCGCAACAACACCAGCGGCGCGGTCAACGCCCCGAGCCGCCCGGGCACGACGGCCCCGACCCCGACCCCGACCGCCCCCGGCAGCCGGCCCGCGGCCGCCGCACCGGCCGCCCCGACGGCCGCGGGGCGGGTCAACGGAGCCACCGCAACCGGTGGGACCGGCTGAGTCGTCCACCGATCTGTGTGCGGCCTGTGGACGCTGAGTCAAGTTTCCATAACCGCGCGTTTCCGTGGAACGCTGGGTCCCGGCGATGACGTTGGGTCCGGTGGTCCCTCGTCAGCTTCGCCCGCCGGGCGGGCCCCGGCGGGATCGAACAGGTGCAGCGGACCAGAAGGAGGTGCGGCGTGTCGACGCCGCTTGCCGACACGACCAACCCCGACCTCGGTCTGCTCTACGCCGTCAACGGCCTGGCCAAGCGCTCCCCGCAGTGGCTGGACCACGCGGTGTCGTGGATCGGCGAGTACGGCATCCTGATCGGCCTCGCGCTGCTCGGGCTGGTGGGCTGGCTGCAGGCCAGACGCCGCCCGGACGCGCCGGTGGCGATCGCCGGGCTGCTCTGGGTGCCGCTCTCGGTGGCCGTCGCCGAGCTGGCCAACCTGCCGATCGCCGCGATCGTGGACCGGCCGCGGCCCTTCGTCGACCACCCGGGGCTGCTGGTGCTGGTGGACGGCAAGGCCGGCACCCACTCCTTCGTCAGCGACCACTCGACCATGACGATGGCCGTGGCGGTGGCGCTGTTCCTGGTGAACCGGAAGCTGGGCTGGATCGCCGGGGGCCTGGCCCTGCTCCAGGGCTTCTGCCGGATGTTCATGGGCGTCCACTACCCGACGGACGTGATCGGCGGCTTCGCGCTGGCCGTCGCCGTGGTGCTGCTGCTGGCGCCGATCGCGATGGCGGTGCTGGTCCCGTTCTGCCACGCGCTGACCCGGACGGCGGTGGCCCCGCTGGTCCGGGCCCCGGAGCGCGGGGCCGCCGCCGGCCGGGGCACCGAGCGGCGCGGCCGGCGCCGCGGGCGGGGAGCGGTGCGCCGGGAGGAGCAGCCGCCGGAGTCCGACCTCGCGGCCTGAGGGCCCGGGGTACCCCGCCGCACCGAACGGTCCGAACGGTCCGGACGGGTCCGGACGGGTCCGGACGGGTCCGGACGGGTCCGGACGGGTCCGGACGCCCCTAGGGTGCGTCGGCCCCGTACTCGGCGAGGTGGTCGGCCCCCTCGCGGCGGGCCAGGTCCCGGGAGCGGCGGGCAGCGGAGTACCAGCCGCAGCTGCAGGTCGCGAAGGCGAAGGAACCGCGTTCGCTGAGCGCGACGCGGTGCTCTGGCATCGGGGTGGTGCCGGGGGCGACCGGCAGCTCACTGTGCACGGGATTCACCGTAACGCGCCGGGCGACCCTCACGCGACACCCGCCGGTTCCCGCCGGACCCGTAACCCTTCGCGAGCCAACTCGTTTGCCCGGAAAGAGCTCTGCCCTCCCGGCGCCCCAGCCGGTGCCGCAGTCGGCGGGGCAGTCGGTCCCGAGGGGGTTGTCGCGAGGATGAAGATGACCGACCAGCAGCGAACCGGGCGGCCGGCGCGCCGTCCGGGGCCGCGCCTGCGCGCGGCGGCCGGCGCCGCCGTGCTCGCCGCCGCGCTGGCCGCGGGGGCGGCCGGGTGCTCGGCCCACTCCGGTGGCGGCTCCTCCGACCAGCAGTCGAACGCGCCCGACCAGCTGGCCGCCGACCCGGTGGCGGCGGTGCGCGGCGCGGCGGACATCACCGGTCGCACCGGCTCCGCGCACGCGGCCACCGAGCTGGTAACGGAGTCCGCGGACAAGAAGGCGTCCTTCTCCGGCACCGGCGGCTACGACTACGTGAAGCGGATCGGCCGGCTGGAGGTCCAGGTGCCGCCGGGGGCGGCGACCACCGGGAAGATCGTCGAGGTGGTCCTGCCGGGCACCGTCTACCTGCAGAACAGCGGTGCCAAGGTGCCCGAGGGCAAGTGGGTGAAGCTGGACGTGCGCCAGCTGCCGGACGGCAACCTGGTCAGCAGCGGCGCCACCGATCCGGCCACGGCGGCGGGGGCGCTGCGCGGGGTGCAGAAGGCCGACCTGGTCGGCACCGAGACGGTGGACGGCACCCCGCTGCACCACTACCGCGGCACCCTGGACCTGGCCAAGGCGGCCGACGCCACCGGCGGCCGGGGCGGGGACGGCCTGCGGATGGGCGGGCAGACCTTCACCGTCAAGGAGGTCCCGTACGACGCCTGGCTGGACGACCAGGGGCGGCTGCACAGGGTGGTGGAGGTGTTCACCTTCGCCGGGGTGGCCGGCTCGAAGGAGGCCAAGGACCAGGTGAAGGTCACGTCGACCACCGCCCTGTCGGACTTCGGCAAGCCGGTCGAGGCGGCCGAGCCGCCGGCCTCGGACATCTACCAGATGAAGCCGACGGAGAGCCCGAAGTAGCGCCCCGGCGCCGGGGCGGAACGGGGCGCCGCCGGCGCGGGTGGCCGTCCGGGGAGCGACGGTCACCCGTTTCGGCGGCGCCGAGATGGCCCGTCCGTGCCATGTGGACGGGCCCCGGAGTGCCTAGGCTGGACGTCGGGTGGCTGCCGCCCGGGCTGGCGAGGCACTGAAGGGGTGGTGCAGGTGGTGTCGTCCACGGGCGGCCGCAGCGGCGGCCACGACGACGCGGCCCTCGACGAGATCGAGCTGGCCGGCGAGCTGATGATCGCCGCGACGGCCAGCGCCGGTGACCGGCTGCCGACCGAGCGGATCGACGAGGTGCTGCTGGACCGGGTGGACCCGGCCCGGACCGAGCGGGAGGGCGAGGGCTGACGGCCCCCGGGGGTCAGCTGCGCAGCAGTCGGCCGATCGCGGCCGAGGCCTCCGCGACCTTGGCGTCCAGCTCGGTGCCGCCCTGTTCGGCGGCCGCGGCGACGCAGTGCCGCAGGTGCTCCTCCAGCAGGGAGAGCGCGAAGGACTGCAGGGCCTTGGTGCCGGCCGAGACCTGGGTGAGCACGTCGATGCAGTAGACGTCCTCGTCCACCATCCGCTGGAGGCCGCGGATCTGGCCCTCGATCCGGCGCAGCCGCTTGAGGTGGGCGTCCTTCTGCGCGCTGTAGCCGTGCGGGCCGTGCGGGCTGTGCCCGCCGTGCTCCGCGTCGCCGTGGTCCGCGGCGCCGTGGCCCTCGGCGGCGGGGGTGTCGGCCCCGGGGCCGGTCCCGGGCGCGTGGTCCGGCTCGGTGCGCGCTTGCGTCGTGGTCATCGGCCCGCCTTCGTCTGGGTGCCTGGTGGCTGCGTCGGCCTCCAGTGTCCAACACCGGGGCCCCGCGTGGTGTTCCGACGGCCCACCCGGCATGTGCCGAACGGCCTGGTCGGGGTCGCGGCGGGGTTAACCCGTCTGAGCGGCGCCCCGGTCTTCCGCACGCGGGACGGGGCAAACGCGTCGAGGTTCCGTCAGACTGAGTCCTTGCGTCCGCCCCTGGCGGCGCGGTCCGGGACAGCCCGTGCGGCAGCCGAACGGAAGGGGAGGTTCCGCCTCCCAGGTCACCACCCCGTTTGCGCGATCGCGCTCGGTTGCACCTAGCATCGTTCAGTCCGTACCCCGCACATCGGAGAATTCCGTGCGTTTTAGCCTGACCCCGAAGGAGACGAGTTTCTACGACATGTTCGCCGCCGCCGCGGAGAACCTCGTCGTCGGATCGAAGCTCCTGCTCGAACTGCTGGGATCAGACGTGTCGGCCCGCGCGGAGATCGTCGAGCGCATGCGCGCCGCCGAGCACGCCGGGGACGACACCACCCATGCCGTCTTCCACCAGCTGAACTCCTCCTTCATCACGCCCTTCGACCGCGAGGACATCTACAGCCTCGCCTCGTCGCTGGACGACATCATGGACTTCATGGAGGAGGCCGTCGACCTGGTCGTCCTCTACGACATCCAGACCCTGCCGAAGGGCGTCGAGCAGCAGATCGAGGTGCTGGCGCGCGCCGCGGAGCTCACCGCCGAGGCGATGCCCAACCTGCGCAGCATGTCGAACCTGACCGAGTACTGGATCGAGGTCAACCGGCTGGAGAACCAGGCCGACCAGATCCACCGCAAGCTGCTCGCCCACCTGTTCTCCGGTCAGTACGACGCCATCGAGGTCCTCAAGCTCAAGCAGGTCGTGGACGTCCTTGAGGAGGCGGCGGACGCGTTCGAGCACGTCGCCAACACGGTGGAGACCATCGCCGTCAAGGAGTCCTGACCCTCGTGGACATGGCTGCACTCATCGCCGTCATCGGCGTTGCGTTCTTCTTCACGTACACCAACGGCTTCCACGACTCGGCGAACGCGATCGCCACGTCGGTCTCCACCCGGGCGCTGACCCCGAGGGCCGCGCTCGCGATGGCCGCCGTGATGAACCTGGCCGGTGCCTTCCTGGGCAGCGGGGTGGCGCACACCGTCTCCAGCGGGATCATCGAGACGCCGACCGGCAACCAGGGGATGGCGATCCTCTTCGCGGCCCTGGTCGGGGCGATCACCTGGAACCTGGTCACCTGGTACTTCGGTCTGCCGTCCTCCTCCTCGCACGCGCTGTTCGGCGGCCTGGTGGGTGCGGCCCTGGCCGGCGGCACCGAGGTGATCTGGAGCGGCGTGATCGACAAGATCGTCGTCCCGATGATCGTCTCGCCGGTGGTCGGCCTGGTCGGCGGCTTCATCGTGATGCTGGCGATCCTGTGGATCTTCCGCCGGGCCAACCCGCACAAGGCCAAGCGCAACTTCCGGGTCGCCCAGACCGCCTCGGCCGCCGCGATGGCGCTGGCCCACGGTCTGCAGGACGCCCAGAAGACCATGGGCATCGTGGTCATGGCGCTCACCATCTCGGGCCACCAGACCACCGGTGACATCCCGGTCTGGGTGAAGATCTCCTGCGCGACCATGCTCTCGCTGGGCACCTACGCGGGCGGCTGGCGGATTATGCGGACCCTCGGCCGGAAGATCATCGAGCTGGACCCGCCGCAGGGCTTCGCGGCCGAGGCCACCTCCTCGGTGATCATGTACATCACCTCGTTCGTCTTCAAGGCGCCGATCTCCACCACCCACGTGATCACCGCGGCGATCATGGGCGCGGGGGCCACCAAGCGGATCCGCGCGGTGCGCTGGGGCGTCGCCAAGAACATCGTGCTCGGCTGGTTCATCACGATGCCGGCGGCCGCCGTCGTCGCAGCGCTGATGTACTGGTTCGTCCACCTCTTCTGGGGCTGACCGCCGACGCTCCGCCCCGGCCGACAACTGACAGGGCCCGCCCCCACATCTCGGGGGCGGGCCCTTCTTCATGTCCCGCGGCGGCACCGCCATGCAGCACCGCGGGACAGCTGGGGTCGGTCTAGCCGAAGCGGCCGGAGATGTAGTCCTCGGTCGCCTGCACCGACGGGTTGGAGAAGATCCGCTGGGTGTCGTCCAGCTCGATCAGCTTGCCCGGCTGGCCGACGCCGGCCAGGTTGAAGAAGGCGGTGCGGTCGCTGACGCGGGCCGCCTGCTGCATGTTGTGGGTCACGATGACGATGGTGAACTGCGACTTCAACTCGCCGATCAGGTCCTCGATGGCGAGGGTGGAGATCGGGTCGAGCGCGGAGCAGGGCTCGTCCATCAGCAGGACCTGCGGCTCGACCGCGATCGCGCGGGCGATGCACAGGCGCTGCTGCTGACCGCCGGAGAGGCCGGCGCCCGGCTTGTTCAGTCGGGTGTGGACCTCCTTCCAGAGGTTGGCGCCCTTCAAGGAGCGCTCCACCACCTCGTCCAGGACGGCCTTCTTCCGCACGCCGGCGAGCTTGAGCCCGGCGACCACGTTGTCGTAGATCGACATGGTCGGGAACGGGTTCGGGCGCTGGAAGACCATGCCGATCGAGCGGCGCACGGCGACCGGGTCGACGTTGGAGGCGTACAGGTTCTCGTCGTCCAGGAGGACCTTGCCCTCGACCCGGGCGCCGGGGATCACCTCGTGCATCCGGTTGAGGGTGCGCAGGAAGGTGGACTTCCCGCAGCCGGAGGGGCCGATGAAGGCGGTCACCGAGCGGGGCTCGATGCTCATCGAGATGTCCTCGATGGCCTTGGTGGTGCCGTAGTAGGCCGACAGTCCGCTGACGTCGATGCGCTTGGCCATGATCGTTGCTTCTCTCGCCCGCGGCCGGAGGGCCGCTAATGAATGCTGTTTCGTACGTCAGTGGTCGCTCAGTGTCCGGCCTTGGGCGAGCGCCAGCGTGCGATGCCCCGGGCGATGAGGTTGAGCCCCATCACGAAGGCGATCAGCACCAGCGCGGCACCCCAGGCGCGGGCGTAGCCGAAGTCGTTGTTGACCACCGAGTACTGCTGCCAGATGTACATCGGCAGGGACTGCTGCGGTCCGTCGAACGGGTTGCTGTTGATGTAGTCGGCGCCGAACACCAGCATCATCACCGGGGCGGTCTCGCCCGTGATGCGGGCGACCGCGAGCATCACACCGGTGGTGATGCCGCCGATCGCGGTGGGGAGGACGATCCGCAGGACGGTCTTCCACTTCGGCACACCGAGGGCGTACGAGGCCTCGCGCAGCTCGTTCGGGACGAGCTTGAGCATCTCCTCGGTCGACCGGACCACGACCGGGATCATCAGGATCGCCAGCGCGAGGCTGCCCGAGAAGCCGGAGTAGCTGAACCCCAGGGCGAGGTTCCAGAGCGAGAGGATGAACAGACCGGCGACGATCGACGGGACGCCCGTCATGACGTCGACGAAGAAGGTGACCGCCTTGGCGAGCCGGCCGCGGCCGTACTCCACCAGGTAGACGGCGGTCAGCAGACCGAGCGGGGCGGCCATCACGGTGGCCAGGCCGACCTGCTGGAGGGTGCCGAGCAGCGCGTGGTAGATGCCGCCGCCGGGGCCGCTCTGGATCACGCCCTTCATCGAGTGGCTCAGGAAGTTCCCGTTCACCACGCCGATGCCCTGCTGGACCGTGTAGACGGTCAGCGAGGCCAGCGGGACGACGGCCAGGATGAAGGCGACCCAGACCACCGAGGTGGCGAAGCGGTCCTTGGCCTGCCGGCGGCCCTCGACCTGGGCCGAGATCAGGTAGCTGCCGGCCAGGAACAGCAGGGCCGAGATCAGGCCCCACTGGAGGTGGCTCTCCAGGCCTGCGGCGGCGCCGATCCCGCAGCCGACCGCGATCGAGCCGACGGCGACGACGGGCGGGGTCCACTTGGGCAGCCGGTTGGCGGTGAGCTTCGGGCCGACCTGCGGCCGGGCGTCCTCGGGGACGGTGACGGTGGTCATGCGTTGGCCCCCGAGTACTCCTTGCGGCGGGCGATGATCAGTCGCGCGGCACCGTTCACCAGCAGGGTGATCACGAACAGGACGAGGCCGGAGGCCATCAGGGCGTCGCGGCCGTTGTTGCCGGCCTCGGCGAACTTCAGCGCGATGTTCTGCGCGAAGGTGCCGCCGCCGGCGTCCAGGATGTGCAGCGACAGGACGCTGTTGGCGGAGAGCACCACCGCGACCGCGATGGTCTCGCCGAGCGCCCGGCCGAGGCCGAGCATCGAGGCCGAGATGATGCCGGGGCGGCCGAACGGCAGCACCGCGGTGCGGATCATCTCCCAGCGGGTCGCGCCGAGGGCGAGCGCCGCCTCCTCGTGCATCCGCGGCACCTGGCGGAACACCTCGCGGGAGACCGCGGTGATGATCGGCAG
Organism: Kitasatospora sp. NPDC001309; assembly: GCF_042896295.1. Classification (NCBI taxonomy): domain Bacteria; kingdom Bacillati; phylum Actinomycetota; class Actinomycetes; order Kitasatosporales; family Streptomycetaceae; genus Kitasatospora; species Kitasatospora sp. NPDC001309. The sequence continues at coordinate 57,354 of NZ_JBIAXC010000056.1, forward strand.
GATCATGATCGCCAGCAGGATGCCGACGGTGAACAGGTTGCGCGGGGTGCCGGTCCTGGTCTGGTCGAAGATGTACGTCCAGCCCAGGTACTGGTTGAGCCAGCTGGTCAGCCCGTCCATGTGCGGGACGAGGAACAGCGCGCCCCAGAGGCCGTAGACGATGCTGGGGACGGCGGCGAGCAGGTCGACCAGGTAGGCGAACGGCTGGGCGATCCGGCGCGGCGCGTAGTGCGAGATGAACAGCGCGATCCCGATGGCCACCGGGACGGCGATCGCCATCGCGATCACGGCGCTGACGATCGTGCCGAAGGCCAGGACGGCGATGCCGAAGACCGGCTTCGGGGCGTCCGGCGTCCACTCGAAGGTGGTGAGGAAGTTGCCGTCGTTGTTGCCGAGGGCCACGACCGAGCGCCAGGCCAGGAAGCCGGCGATCGCGGCCATGATGACCAGCAGCAGGATGCCCGCACCGCGGGCGAGGTTCATGAAGATCTTGTCGCCGACGCGGCTGTCGCGCTGTCGGCGTTCCCTGCCTCGCGGGGCGGCAGGGGAGGATGAAGTCATTGGTCTACTCCGGTCTGGTGGTGCCGCCCCGGTAGGGGGTCGGCACCATGGCGGCGGTGCCCCGGACGTTGGTGCTGGGTTGGTGCGTTCCGGCGGGACGGCCCCGGCCCCCCTCGCTCACGGGGCCGTCCCACCGGGGGTCCTGTCGGGTCAGGCGAGGGTGCCGACCGCGGCCTTCACCTTGTCGCCGATCGCGGCCGGCATCGGGACGTAGCCCTTGTCGCCGATCGACTTCTGGGCGGCGTCGCTGATGGTGTAGTTCAGGAAGGACTTGAGGGTGTCCAGCGTCTCGGCCTTGTTGCCCTTGTCGCAGGCGATCTCGTAGGTCACCAGGACGATCGGGTAGGCGTTGTCGGCCTTGGTGCCGTAGTCCAGGGAGAGGGCGAGGTCGCCGTCGGTGCCCGTGACGGTGGAGGAGGCGATGGTGAGCGCGGCGTTGGCGGCGGTCGCCTCGACCGGCTTGGCGGCACCGGTGGCGATCTGGGCGCTCTTCAGGTTGTTGGTCTGGGCGTAGGACAGCTCGGCGTAGCCGATCGAGTTCTTGACCTGCTTGATCTGGGCCGACACACCGGCGCTGCCGTTCGCGGACTGGCCGCCCTTGCCCTTCCACGCCTTGTTCGGCTCGGCGCTCCAGGCGCCGCCACCGGTCTTGGCGAAGTAGGAGGTCAGGTTGAAGGTGGTGCCGGAGTCGTCGGAGCGGTGGAAGCTCTGGATCTCGGCGTCCGGCAGCTTGGCGCCCGGGTTCAGGGCGGCGATGGCCGGGTCGTTCCACTTGGTGATCTGCGAGTCGAAGATCTTGGCGGCGGTCGGGCCGTCCAGGACCAGGTTGTCGACGTTCTCGACGTTGTAGACCAGCGAGACCAGGCCGGCCACCATCGGCAGGTCGATCGCCTTGCCGCCGGTGCAGACGGCCTTGGAGGCGTCGACGTCGGCCGGCTTGAGGGCGAAGTCGGTGCCGGCGAAGGCGACCTTGCCCTGGGTGAACTGCTGGACACCGGCACCGGAGCCGCCGCCGCTGTAGTTCACCGTGGTGCCGGAGCAGGCGGCGCCGAAGTTGGTCTTCCACACGTCGATCGCCGGGGCCTGCGCGGTCGAACCGGCGCCCAGGAGCGTGCCGGCCTTGCCACAGTTGACCGCGGCACCGGCCGCGGAGGAGCCGCTGGAACCGCTGGACGCCGTCTTGTTGTTGTCGTCCGACCCGCAGGCAGCGAGCGACAGCGAGCTGACGAGCGCCATGGCACCGATGGCGAGGGCCTTGGAGCGGCCGTTCCGCTGGAGCTTCACAGGGGTGTCCCTTTCTGTGGCATTGCCCGCTGCGCAGGCCGCAGGAGTACGGCTGAGCATGGGTTTTGCTGTGGTCCGGGGCCCGTTCGGCCCGCCGGTAGTCCCGAAGTTAGGCCGGGTAAGTGACACGACAGCCGGTCGCAAGTGAACGGAAAGTGAACCTCGAACGGATGACAGGAAACTACGTCACGTAGTAACGGTTGCGTCACGGCGCGGGCGCGGGGAGATCACTTCCGCCGTTCCTCCACCGGCCCCGACCCGCCCGTCCGTACGGGCTTCGCACCCAGGATCACCAGCAGCGCATCGATCAGCAACCGGTCGCGGTCATGGGTCAGCCGCGCCCGGGCCTTGCCCGCGGGCAGCCAGTCCAGGCGGTCGACCTCACGGTTGGGCCGGAAGGCCCCGACGGTCGGCACCGCGGCCCAGTACCGGACCTCCTTCGGACGGCCCTGGGCCAGGTAGTGCTGGACGGGCAGCTCCGGACCGAGCAGGCAGTCGAAGCCGGTCTCCTCCCGCACCTCGCGCAGCGCCGCCTCGACCACGCCCTCCCCCGGGTCGAGCTTGCCCTTCGGCAGGCTCCAGTCGTCGTACTTCGGGCGGTGGATCACCGCGATCCGCGGCCGCCCCAGCCGACCGCTGGGCTTCGGCCGGCCGGGCAGCCAGAGCACCGCGCCCGCCGCCAGGACCACCGGGCCGCGGGCCGGTGCGGCCGCCGGGCCCGCGGCCCGGGCCGCCGCCGGGTTCACGGCCGGTCCCACCGTCGGGTCCGCTGCCCGCCCGGTGCGCAGGCGATCGTGCAATTCAAGCCGTCCGTGGTGCGGGGGAATGCCCCCGGCCCTCGGCAGGGGGGAGCTCCAGCCACCCGTCCGGGGACGGCGGGAGCTCGGGCCACCGGCGGCCGAAGGCGTACCGCGCCGCCTCGACCTCCAGTCGTTGATCAGCATGCACCACGCCCAGCACGTAGGCGGTCGCGGGGGTGATCCGCGGGGTGCGCGCCGCCGTCGCGGCGGTCACCGCGGCGTCCGCGGCCTCCTGGTGCCGGGCCAGCACCGCGTCCAGCTCGTCCAGCTCGGCGGACGGCCGGGCGCACACCTCCAGCGCGTACCGGGCCCGCTTCACCAGGATCCGCAGCCGCGACCAGGGCGCGTCGTCGGCCGCCAGCGCGGAGTCCGCGTCCGCCGCCCCGCGCGCCGCCGGCACCGCGCCCAGCCGGCGCAGCCCGTCCCCGCCGTACGGGGTCGCGGCCCGGTGGAGCGGCAGCTGCTGGGCGCTCACCGACAGCGCGGTGAACGCGGCCGCCGCCTGCGGCCGCAGCACCGCCGACGCCCGGCCGCCGGCCGCCTCCAGCAGCGGCGCCTCGCCGACCAGCAGGGTCATCCGGTCCGCCAGCGCGTGCAGCCGGGCCGAGCGGAGCTCCTGGAGCACCGTGGAGTGCGCCCTGGTCCGGGCCAGGGTCAGCTGCCGGTCCAGCAGCGCCCGCGCCTTGGGGGCGCCCGCGTGCCCGGCCAGCATGCCCGTCCCCTCGGGGTCGGTGCCGCTCAGCGAGTCCACCGCGCCCAGCAGCCGGGCCGAGCGGCGGACGTAACCGGGCTCCAGCGCCAACAGGTTGAGCAGCCAGCGCAGTTCGGTGCGCGACTCCTGCGCCCAGGACTGCTCGAACACGGCCCCGAAGGTGTGCAGCAGCCCGCCGACCCGCCGCACGGCCCGCAGCAGGTCGGCGGTGCCGCTCGCCGGAACGGCCGCGGCCGACCCCGGTCTGGCGCCGACCTCGCCCACCGCGAGCGGCAGGGCGCGCAGGAACGCGCCCGCCTGCGCGGTGAGTTGGCGGGAAAGGATGTCCCCGGCGGTCGCTGTGGAGGCCGCCTGGGCCGTCATCGGCGCTTCGGTCATGGCGTGGTAGATCCCCGTTCCCCCGGGGCCCTTCCCCGGGGCTGGTGGCCGACCGCCGGAGCAGCTCCCCCCGGGGCCCCGGGGGCCCCGACTGCTCCGGCGGCTCGCATCAGTGGACGCGTCAGCGCGAGGTGGCGGCCCGGCGGCGCTGGCGCGAATCGATGAGCAGGTCCTGGACGTGCCGCAACGGCTTGCCCTCGGCGTCCTGCGAACGGCGCTCCCAGGCACCGTCCGGGCCCAGGTGCCAGGACTCGGTCTCGTCCGACACCCCGAGGTCGATCAGCCCGGACAGCTCGGCACGGTGCGCCGGATCGGTGATCCTGAGCAGCGCCTCGATCCGGCGGTCCAGGTTGCGGTGCATCATGTCGGCGCTGCCGATCCACACTTCGGGATCGCCGTTGTTGCCGAACACGAAGACCCGGGAGTGCTCCAGGAAGCGCCCCAGGATGCTGCGCACCCGGATGTTCTCGCTCAGCCCCGGCACCCCCGGCCGGATCGCGCAGATGCCGCGGACCCAGACGTCCACCGGAACCCCGGCCTGCGAGGCCCGGTAGAGCGCGTCGATCAGGGCCTCGTCGACGATCGAGTTGACCTTGATCTTCACGTACGCGGGCCGGCCGGCCCGGTGGTGGGCGATCTCGTTGTGGATCCGGGAGACCAGCCCGTCGCGCAGGCCGCGCGGGGCGGTCAGCAGCCGGCGGTAGGACTCCCGGCGCGAGTAGCCGGACAGCCGGTTGAAGAGGTCCGAGAGGTCCGCGCCGACCTGCGGGTCGGAGGTGAGCAGGCCGAGGTCCTCGTACAGCCGGGCGGTCTTCGGGTGGTAGTTGCCGGTACCGACGTGCGAGTAGCGGCGCAGGGTGTCGCCCTCCTCGCGGACCACCAGCGACAGCTTGCAGTGGGTCTTGAGCCCGACCAGGCCGTAGACCACGTGGCAGCCGGCCTCCTCCAGCTTGCGCGCCCACTTGATGTTGGCCTGCTCGTCGAAGCGCGCCTTGATCTCGACCAGCACCAGCACCTGCTTGCCGGACTCGGCGGCGTCGATCAGCGCGTCCACGATCGGCGAGTCGCCGGAGGTGCGGTACAGGGTCTGCTTGATCGCCAGCACGTCCGGGTCGGCGGCGGCCTGCTCCAGGAAGGCCTGCACCGAGGTGGAGAAGCTGTCGTACGGGTGGTGCAGCAGCACGTCGCGCTCGCGCATCGCGACGAAGATGTCCGGCTGCGAGGCGGACTCGACGTCGGTCAGCCCGCGGGCCGTACCGGCCACGAACTTCGGGTACTTGAGCTCCGGCCGGTCCAGCTCGGCGATGCCGAACAGACCGGTCAGGTCCAGCGGACCGGGCAGCGGGAAGACCTCCGCCTCGGTGATGTTCAGCTCCCGCACCAGCAGGTCCAGGATGTAGGGGTCGATCGACTCCTCGACCTCCAGCCGGACCGGCGGGCCGAAGCGCCGCCGCATCAGCTCCTTCTCCAGGGCCTTGAGGATGTTCTCGGTGTCGTCCTCCTCCACCTCCAGGTCCTCGTTGCGAGTGACCCGGAAGGCGTGGTGGGCCAGCACCTCCATCCCCGGGAAGAGCTCCTCCAGGTGCGCGCCCATGACGTCCTCCAGCGGGACGTACCGCTGGGGCGAGGCCTCCAGGAAGCGGGCCAGCGACTGCGGCACCTTCACCCGGGCGAAGTGCTTGTGGCCGGACACCGGGTTGCGGACCACCACGGCGAGGTTGAGCGACAGCCCCGATATGTAGGGGAAGGGGTGCGCCGGGTCGACCGCCAGCGGGGTCAGCACCGGGAAGATCCTCTGCCGGAACAGGGTGTGCAGCCGGGCCTGCTCCTTCTCGGCCAGCTCCGGCCAGCGGACCACCTCGATGCCCTCGGCGGCGAGGTCCGGCAGCACCTCCTGCTGGAAGGCCGCGGCATGACGGGCCATCAGCTCACGGGAGCGGGTCCAGATCAGGTCCAGCACCTCGCGCGGCTGGAGGCCGGACGCGCTGCGCTGGGCCACACCGGTGGCGATCCGGCGCTTGAGGCCGGCGACCCGGACCATGAAGAACTCGTCCAGGTTGCTCGCGAAGATCGCCAGGAACTTCGCCCGCTCCAGCAGCGGGATCCCCGGGTCCTCGGCCAGCTCCAGGACGCGTTCGTTGAACGCGAGCCAACTCCGCTCACGGTCCAGGAAGCGGCCCTGCGGCAGTGCTTCGAACTCCTGCTCGTCCGTGGCCGGCAGCTCCGGCGGGACGCCCAGCGCACTGGACATCCGCGCCGTGGGCGGCAGCGGGGCAGGGACGGGGCGGGGGATGCTCATGGGTTCCAGCTCCTCCAGCAGGACGGCGTCCGGACACGAATGGCTCTGCGGGCCGTCGTCCTCACCCCGGGTCGCCCCCGGGGACAGCACCCACCCACCGGGCGCGGTCCGTACAGGACCGGCCGGGGAATGGCGGTCGACTCTGCACGAGCGAGACACTACGGACTTCATCCTGTGATCTTCGCGGCAGCAATTGAATCCACGGTAAACACCGCATGGCCAGGAGGAAAGCTGAGTCGGTCGGAGCAAGGGGTGGCGGGCCTCGCCGCCCCCTGCCCGCGACCGCTCCGTTACCACCGGGCCGCCTGCGGCGCGGGACCGGGCGTGGGTCTAGCGGTCTGCTGCTCGGTCCGTCGCCCGGTCTGCTGCACGGTCTGCTGCTCGGTCCGCCTGGTACCGGGCGCGGTACATCAGATCCACCTCGTGGACGGTGAATCCCAGTCGCTCGTAGACCCGGACGGCCGCCGGGTTGTCGGCGTCGACGTAGAGGAGGACCGTCTCCAGTCCACGCTCACCGGCCCCTGACCCGGTCAGGTGACGTAGGCCGGCGGCGGTCAGCGCGCGGCCGAGGCCGCTGCCCTGCTCGGCCGGGTCCACCCCGACGACGTACACCTCGCCGAGCTCCGGCTCGGTGGCGGTGGCCGGGTGCACCTTGGTCCAGTGGAAGCCGACGACCTTGCCGCCCCGGGTCGCGAGGAAGAAGCCGGCCGGGTCGAACCAGGGCTCGGCGATCCGCTCCGCCAGGTCCTGCTGCGTCCAGGAGCCCTGCTCCGGGTGGTGGGAGAAGGCCAGGGCGTTCAGCCGCAGCCACTCGGCGTCGTCCTCACCCGGACGGAAGGTGCGGAGCTCGATCCCCTCGGGGACGGCCACGGCCTCGGTCTGCGGACCGGTGCGGCGCATCTGCCGCAGCTCCCGGACCAGCTCGGCGCCGTAGGCCCCGGCCAGGTGCCGGGCCGCCGGGTGACCGCCGTGCACCCAGAAGTCCACCGCGTCCCGGCCGACCAGGTGGGCCTGCTCCAGGACGGCGTCCACCAGCGGGCGGGCCAGGCCGCGGCCGCGGGCGGCCGGGTCGACCAGCAGCTCGGCCGCCGGGTTCGCCGTCACGGCCTCCGGCACCTCCACCTGGCCGTAGCCGACCACGGTGGCGCTCGCACTCGCACCCGTGGTCTCGGCCTCGGTCACGATGAGGTGGGTGACGCCCGGCCGGGGAGTCTCGGCGTTCCGCAGCCGCAGCCGGCCCTGCTCGGAGACCGCGGCTCGGCCGTCGACCGCCTGGGCCTCCGCCAGAACACGCAGGGCGCCGTCGCGCTGCTCGGGGCGGAGCACGTTGCTCGCAATGACCGCTGTCTGATCGTCCATGCCCTGACGATACGTCAACGGAAATGCGAAAAGCCCCTGATCCGAAGGGATCAGGGGCTTTTCTGAATGATTGTTCGGCGGCGTCCTACTCTCCCACAGGGTCCCCCCTGCAGTACCATCGGCGCTGTGAGGCTTAGCTTCCGGGTTCGGAA
>NZ_JBIAXC010000057.1:0-60666 GCF_042896295.1 Kitasatospora sp. NPDC001309
ACCACCCGCCTGACCGCCAGCCCCGACAGAATCGGGCAATACCTCCGCCCGAAACCCTTCGCGGCAGCCTAAATCGGTATCGAACGCCCTCTGAGGCCGCGGCGTTCCTGCGCCACGGAGCCGAGCACTACGCCGACCGGCTCACCGACCTGTTCGAGGTCATGCTCGGCACCGGCATGCGCCGCGGCGAGATCCTCGCCCTGCACTGGTCTGACGTGCACCTCATGGACCGCAAGCTCTACGTCCGCTGGACGCTGACCGCCGTGAACAACGGGGAGATCCACCTCAGCGAGCCCAAGACCGAAGCCAGTCGCGCATGGATCAGCCTCTCCCCCAGAGTCATGGCCGCCCTCCACCGCCAGGCAGAGCTCCAGATGGCCCACCACCCCGACGGCCGGCTCGAAGGCCTCGTCTTCGCTCGCCCGGACGGCGAGCCCCTACGCCCGCAGTGGGTCCTCGAACAGCTGCGCAAACGCACCGCCGAACTCGACCTCCCCCGAATCGGCCTGCACGACCTTCGACACACCGCCGCCAGCATCATGATCGCCGCCGGAATCCCCCTCGCCGTCGCCTCCAAGACCCTGCGCCACGCCAACCTCGCCATCACCGTCGACCTCTACGGCCACCTCCTCAAGGACTCCGCCGACCAGGCCGTCAACGCCCTCGCCCGAGCACTCGACCAAGCCCAGGCAAGCCAGCTCCGGACCGTCCGCAGTGGCGACGACGACCTGCCGCTCGCGGCGTAACTCTGGCAGCCGCCCGACCTGCCGAGCTGTGCCCGTCATGCTCTGGCGGACGCGCTGTTGCGGGGAGACAGGGCACCGAGGCGGTAGTCACGTGGCCTGCTGCGGCGGTCAGGAGTCGGAGTAGCTGAGGTCTCCGACCGTCCAGCTGCTGATGTCCTCGATGGCGATGCGGTACATGCCGCCGGTGTGGGGCAGTCCGAAGTCGCCCTGCAGGATCCTCGCTCGGTGGAGATGCAGATGGGTGGGCCGTGCGGGCGGCGCGTCGGCGGGCGGGGCGAAGAGAGTGGCGAAGGGCTTCAGGTGCTCCGACGACTGGAGGACCTCGGCCACCCGCTCCAACCACAGGGCCACCGGGGCGAGTCTGCCGGTGATCACGGCCCCGGGGACCACTACGGTCAGGGACATCTGGTTGCTGTGCTCGGACTCGACCATCGCCGCGATGTCGATGAGCAGCCCGTCAGGGGTCGACATGTCCCACAGAATATGACATCGCCCTCCGCGGGCCCAAGGGCCTGGGCACCGGCCATGGCGGTCATCGTCCCTGCGCCTGCTGTACGGCAGCTGTGAGGGCCGGGCCGTCGCCTGGATCGCGCCGGCCGGCGGTGACGAGCAGGGCCGGCACCGAGGGCGGTGACGGTGGAGCCCGCAGAGCCGAGGGCCTTCGTCATGTCCGGCGTCAGCTCGCCGCCCAGGTTGGATGATGCGCTCCTGTCGCCGTCACCTTCGGCGGAGTGCTCGCGCGCCGCTTCGGTCCGGGCTTTGAAAGGACTGGCGGGCAGGGCGCTGCGGACTGCTGCAGTGAGCGCGGTTGAGGGCGTCGAGGACGCCGGTGTCGGGGCTTCTCGCTCTCGGGGCGGCCTGCGGTGAGCGCTGCCGCTCACCGCAGGCCGGTCTCGTCGGGCCGGCGGGCGGTCACGTGTCTGCGGTGGGCTCCTGGCGGTGTGGGGAGCGGCGGAGGTGTTCGTTGATGCGCAGGGCTTCTTCGAGTTGGTCTTCGAGGACGACGATGCGGCAGGCGGCTTCGATGGGGGTGCCCTGGTTGACCAGGTCGCGGGCCCGCATGGCGATCCGTAGCTGGTAGCGGGAGTAGCGGCGATGGCCGCCGTCGGAGCGCAGGGGGGTGATGAGGCGGTGTTCGCCGAGGGCTCGCAGGAAGCCGGGGGTGGTGCCCGTCATCTCGGCGGCGCGGCCCATGGTGTAAGCGGGGTAGTCGTCGTCGTCGAGCCTGTCGGGTGTGTCGGGGCTGGCCGTTGTAGTCACTGCACCTTTCTGGTTCTCGGGGAGAACGCGTCGAGGGGCCCCGGCGCCTTGTCGGCTCCGGGGCCCCGAAGGGGAACAACACCATCTACCGGCCTGGGCCGGTCCTTCTACTTCCGCAGTGCCCCGGGGAGGGGGTGCGGGGATCGCGTATGCGTGACCGGGAACCACCGTCCTTGCGTTGGGGTCTGCGGTGTCCGCCCGGACGAGTGTTCACGGGCCGGGCGATCCTGATGGCGCTTGCGCCCTCCGTTCATCCGTAGTATCGGTCTGTCACTTCGGTACTGCTGGCACTGCACCTGCTGGTCGGTGGCCGTGACGGCCCACCTGGTTCGAGAGCCCGCGCCCCGCGGGTCGTCCCGCGTCCGCGGTGACCTCGGAACCCAGTGCTCGAACCCCCGGGCACGCGCGCCCGCAGTCTGAGCGCCTTTGCCGAGGTCCTGCCTTTTCGCGACTGCTGGTACTGCACACTCACTGAACTGCGTACTGCTCGATACCGCCGGTGGCGGCCCCTGATGCCTGCGGGCCGCCTGGTCCGGCAGCCAGTCCCGTCGCCGCCGTACACCTGCCTGGCTTTGGAACTCCACTGCCGGACCGAACTGCGCACTTCGGTCAAACAACCCCGGCCAGTTCGTGTCTGGCCGGTATCGCCGACTGCTGTCTACGGGAGAAACCATAAACCGGCCCGCAAGCAATGTCTACTCCGGCGAACATAGATTTTGCGGCGCCGCCGCGTGAGGTAGCCCTGCTGTTCTGACGGCCCTCCGAGCCGCACCGCGTGCTGGAAGTACAGGCGAGACCGAGCAGTGAGGCGGGAATGGTGGAGCTGGTGGCGGCGGCTTCGGAGACGATCCGGGACGAACAGGTGGACCGAGGTTCTGGGTCGCTTCCGGGACGAGGCCGTCCAGACGCCGCTGCCGACGCTCGCACCGCCGGCTCCCTGAACCTGCTGGCCGCGCAGGATGACGGGTCTCCGCTGATCGAGCGCGCTCGAAGTCGAGGAACCACACCGAGACCGCGGCCGATCTGCTGGCGCCACGGCCCCCGACCGCGGCGCCGGCGCCGCGCGATCGGCTGATCCTGTCAATGCGCTTCACCGAAGCCTCACGCACTCCCCGATCGGCGCCCGCCCGGGCCTGTCGCAGGCGTGGGCCTCGCGGCTGCTCTCGCACGCCCTGGCGACCCTGCGAGAAGAGCCGAGCACCGACTGGGAGCGCCCCCGTCCGGCCCAGCTCCGCGCTGCGCGGACGCCGCCCTGGGCCGGCCGGCGACTACGAACCCACGCGGCACCGGACGACCAACGCGTTCTCGCGCGTGGTCACCACGAAGCCGGCCTCGACCAGGACCACGGACAACGCGGTCACCATCACCTGCCGGATCCCCTCGGAACGCTGTCGCTGCTGCGCCACCGTGAGCGGGCCGCGCAGTTCGGCGCTCGGACCGAGCAGGTCGGGGCCGGGGTTCCAGCCCACCAGCACCCCTTCATCGTGCTCCTGGGCGAACAGACCGGCTTCAGCCCCGCCGCCCCGGAGGGGCTGGAAGCCCGCAGCCCGCAGGGCCCGCATCACGTCGCCCGCGAGATCAGCGGCCGGCACGCACCGAAGGCTACCCGACCGGCCCAGAGAGCCGGGCCTCGCATGCCGGGACCGGCGAACAGAGGGCGACAGCGGACGGCGCGACCAGCGGGTGGGCCGGAGTGTGGCGGCCCGGGCACCACCATCGGTGGCCGGGCCGCACGTGGTGCCGGGGGCGACGTGACTCACTGGTCCCGGCGGTTCACTGTACGACACTTGCGCAGTGGCGCGCCGGCCACAAACCTCCTGCCGAGCCAGCGCGCTGACGGGCCGTCACGGTGCGGCGACGTCGGCCGCCGGCGGCTCGGGAACGTCGTCGTCGATCCCGGCCTCGTGGGAGGTGGGACTGTTCGGCTCCACCCAGCGCTCCCCGTCCGCCCAACGCGCACGCTCCGCGCTGTGGGGCTGGAGCTCCTCGTCGTGGCCCTGCTTCTCCTGCGGCGTCTTCACGGTCTGGTCCTCTCGTCGAATCGGACAGGCACCGGGCCAGTGCCGGCGGGCCCCGGGGCAGCCTGTGGGGCTGGCCTGTCGGGAAGTCCGTCTGCCCTGGATCGGCTGGAGGATTCCTGCGCATGTTCGTGCCGACCCGGGGCATCCGGTCTCGCGACACCGACTCGGAGGTAACGATGGTTCCCCTTCTTCTGGTCCTTCTGCTGGCTCTGCTCCTGTTCGGGCTCGGGTTCGCGATGAAGCTCTTGTGGTGGGCAGCCGTGATCGTGCTCGTCGTCTGGCTGGTGGGATTCGTGGCCCGCGGCACGAGCGCCTCCGGAGGCCGGGGCCGCTGGTACCGCTGGTAGCACTGCGCCCCAATCCCGGCGGTAGCCGCATTCGAATCTGAGAGGTGTTCGGATGACCACGACCCTGTTGCTGTTGCTGCTGCCGCTCGCACTGGCCGCGATCCTGACCGCGCTGGCGCCCACAGCCGTCCACCGCCGCACCCGGCCGCGGGCCGCCGTGGTCCGTACGACACGCTCCGCAGGACCGCGGCACGCCCGCGCCGCGCGCTGAGACCGCGGCGAGCACGGGCGAGACCCGGGCCCGACCAACCCTTGGAAGAGCCAAGTGCCTCACACGCCCGCTGGACCACCCCGAGGGGTGGTCCAGCGGGCGTTGGGCGTGTTGGGCAGCGAGCACCTGACGCCGCGTACAGCGGGGCTCGACTGCTCCGGCGCCAGCCGAGCCCGCGTCAAGGGCCGCACGGGCCCGTCTGCGGCGACTCTGGAGGTCAGCCCTGGCGCCGACAGCGGTGGCCATCGCGCCGCGCCACCGAACCGGCCGGCGGTCTCCTGGATCACCTCGCCCTCGATGCAACGAGCGATTTCGTTTCGCGCTCGGTCACCCGTGGCAACGTCGCCCGGTTGGTTCCGGGGCGGTCATGCCGACATCGCTCGACTGCACCGAGAGGAAGCCTCGTTCCCCACCGGCGAGGGCCCGATGAGCGTCGCCGCATCAAGCGGTAGGGGTCCGCGACAGACAAACCGCAGAGCTCTCGGCACCCCTGTGGCAGACCCCTTCCCGCCTGCAGTTCCAGGCGACCGGGGCGGGCCGACCGGAACGACCTCTTTCCCGACTGCGCCGATCGGACTGGTGCGACGCGACACGACACGCTGTAGGATGTCATCCATAAGATGACAGTGACCCAGTCAGCGAAAGAGTGACGTGGAATGGACGTGCAGGACACCGGCGGGACCGGAGTGGGACCGGCCTCTTTCCTGGCCGCTGCTGCCGCGCTGGGCATGATGGACGCCGCTGCCCGCACGGCCCGACACGCGCCCCCGGACGACTCGGGGCAGCGCGATCCCGCCGGGGCCCTGTCGGCGCTCATGATGCTGCGCCACCTGCGTGAGGAACTCGCCGGCTGGGAGACCGGGCTCATCGAGACCGCCCGCGGCGCCGGTGCCACCTGGGCGGATCTGGCCGAACCCATGGGCGTGCAGAGCCGGCAGGCCGCGGAGCGGCGCTACCTGCGCATGCGCCCGAACGCCGATGCCGGCACCGAGGCGGGCAGCACCGGGGAGCAGCGCGTCCAGGCCACGCGCGACCAGCGCGCCGCTGACCGGGCGGTGACCACCTGGGCCCGCGACAACGCGGTGGAACTGCGCCGCCTGGCCGGACAGATCGGCGCGTTGGACGACCTCACCACACCGGCGGCCCCCGCCATGGAACGCCTGCTGGACGCGCTGGGCCACCACGATCCCGCGCTCCTGCTCGCCCCGCTCGCCGACACCCGGCCCCTCCTCGCGGCGGAGCATCCGAAGATCGCCGGCCGCCTGGACGAGCTCAGTGCCCACACCGAGCAGCTGCGTGCGGACAGCGACCGGCAGCGCCGCACGCCCCCGGCTGGCCCCTGAGGCCCTGGGCCACACCTTGGCGGGGGCTCGGACCGCCGACGCGAGCCTGCCCCCGGCCCCGCAGAACGTGACGCGCGCTTCCCCGAGAGGCCTGACGCGATGACCGCCTTCCGGTGACGGCGTGCCGTCCCCCGACCCCGATCGACACCCATGACCCCAGCCGACCTGCAGCAGCTGCTGATCACGCGCGCGCCCGGTATTGCGGGCATCGCCGGCGCCCGCAAGCGGGACGACGACAGCCCCTACGGACTGGCCGTGACCCTGGACGGCGGCGGACAGGTGTGGTGGTCCGTCACCGGCGCCCTCGGCCCCGCGCCCACCACGGAGCCGGCCAAGGCCGAGGGCGTGGAGGCACCGGACCTGACCGGCCAACCGGTTGCTGTGGCCCTCGTCGAGCAGGCCCTGGTCGCCGCCGCGTCCGATCCGTGCGGCGACGTCGTGCGCGCCGAGCGGTACAGCACCCGCCCGAACCCGCCCGCCGTGCGCTACGGCGCCACGCTGGAATGCGGAGACGGATGGAAGCTCTACCTCTCGTGCTACGGCACCGCCCGCCCCGGCCACAGCCGCCCCGAGCAGCCCTATCAGCCCCTCAGCCATGTCTGACCGTGAGCGGACCGGCCACTTGGCCGGCTGCGACGACCCGGCCCCCTCTTCCCACCTCTCGAAGGAGACCCCTCCCGTGGCCAGCCCGACCCAGACGCTGGAGTTCCAGGCGGAGACCCGCCAGCTGCTGCAGCTGGTGATCCACTCGATCTACTCGAACAAGGACATCTTCCTGCGTGAGCTGATCTCCAACGCCTCCGACGCCCTCGACAAGCTCCGCCTGGAATCCCTCACCGACACCGGCCTCGACGTCGACACCTCCGACCTGCACATCACGCTGGAGGTCGACAAGGGGGCCCGCACCCTGACGGTGCGGGACAACGGCATCGGCATGACCCGCGACGAGGTCGTCGAACTGATCGGCACCATCGCCAAGTCCGGCACCGCCGGCCTACTGGCCAAGATCAAGGAGGCCAAGGACGCGGACGCGGCGCAGCACCTGATCGGGCAGTTCGGAGTCGGCTTCTACTCGGCGTTCATGGTCGCCGACAAGGTCACCCTGCATACCCGCCGGGCCGGCACCGAGCAGGGCACCGCCTGGGAGTCCGACGGCGAGGGCACCTACACCATCGCGCAGGCCGAGGGCCTGCCGGTGGGCACCTCGGTGACGCTGCACCTCAAGCCGGCGGACGGCGAGGACGGGCTCGGCGACTACCTCGCGGCGTGGAAGATCCGCCAGATCGTCAAGCAGTACTCGGACTTCATCCGCTGGCCCATCCGCATGGCCACCGAATCCCTCGGCAACGCAGAGCCTGCTGCCGAAGAGGGCACCGAGCCCGCCACCGGAGACAGGGCCGCCCCCGAGCTGGAGACGCTGAACTCGATGAAGGCACTGTGGGCACGCCCGCGCTCGGAGGTGTCCGAGGCGGAGTACCGCGAGTTCTACCAGCAGATCAGCCACGACTGGCAGGCCCCGGCCGAGACGATCCACATGCGCGCCGAGGGCACCTTCGAGTACGAGGCGCTGCTGTTCGTCCCCGCCCACGCCCCGTTCGACCTGTTCTCCCGCGACACCAAGCGCGGCGTCCAGCTGTACGTCAAGCGCGTGTTCATCATGGACGACTGCGACGCGCTGATGCCCAACTACCTGCGGTTCGTCAAGGGCGTCGTCGACGCCCACGACCTGTCGCTGAACGTCTCCCGCGAGATCCTCCAGCACGACCGCCAGATCACCGCCGTTCGCCGGCGCCTCGTCAAGAAGGTCCTCGGCGCCCTCAAGGACATGCAGACCAACCGGACGGACACCTACACCGGGCTGTGGGAGCAGTTCGGCCGGGTCCTCAAGGAAGGGCTCATCGAGGACCGCGACAACACCGACGCCCTGCTGGAACTGGTCAGCGCCGCCTCCACCCACGACCCGCAGGAGCCGACCACGCTGCGCGAGTACGTCGCGCGGATGAAGGACGGCCAGGACGCCATCTACTACCTGACCGGCGAGAACCGGGCCATGGTGGAGAACTCCCCGCACATGGAGGCATTCACCGCCAAGGGCTACGAGGTCCTCATCCTCACCGACCCCGTCGACGAGGTCTGGACCGACCAGGTCCCCGCCTTCGACGGCCACCGCTTCCAGTCCATCGCCAAGGGCCAGGTCGACCTCGACAACGACGCCGACGAGGAGGGTGGTGAGGAGGCGAAGGCCGAGAAGGCCCGGCGCGAGCAGGACTTCGCCCTGATGGTCTCCTGGCTCCAGAGCACGCTGGCCGACCACGTCAAGCAGGTCCGCCTCTCCACCCGCCTCACCACCTCCGCCGCCTGCCTGGTCGGCGACACCCGCGACCTGACCCCCACCCTGGAGAAGATGTACCGGGCCATGGGCCAGGACCTCCCCCAGGTCAAGCGCATCCTCGAACTCAACCCCACCCACCCTCTCGTCACCGCCCTGCGCCAAGCCCATGACACGAACCCCGACGACCCGGCACTGGCCGAGGTCGCCGAACTCCTCCACGGCTCCGCGCTGCTCGCCGAAGGCGGCGACCTGCCCGACCCGGCCCGCTTCACCCGCCTGCTGACCGACCGCCTCACCCACACCCTGTAACCGCCCCCGGGTGCGGCCGGCCCACCGCCACTGCCCGACCCGCCCGGCCGACCACACCCAGGCCATGGCGGCCAGGACCGCCCGGGTCGACAGGCGCGCACGCGGGCGGAGCACCCCCAGCAGGAATGCAGCCCGCAGCACCGCTCCTACCGCTTCGGCGGCCGGAAACGGCCGCCGCTCCCGCCGATCATCAGCCGACCGACCAGGACATCCGCACATGTACGAGTACACCGACCGCAGGGACCGCAGCCTGGCCGACCGCGTCAACGCTGCCGCCGAGCGCCGCCCGGACCGGGGCACCGAGCAGGACAAGGCCGCCGCGACCGCCCTGCTGGCCGACCTGCTCCAGGCCGCAGCCAAGCACGGCATCACCCTCGACACCTTCGACTGGGTCGCCGACCTGCCCGGAAACTGCTATGCCGCCGTCGTCTCACCCCCGCGGGCACAGGCCGCCCAGTGGGCCACGGCCAGCTGAACACGACGTCCGAGCCCAGCCGGCCGTCTTCCCCGCGCGGCCGACGTCTGCGCACCGGCCGCGCTGGGCCGCGGTCCCCACTGACCCGCACCAGCTCGCGGCACAGCCCCTACAGCTCCAGACCGGCGGCCGGCAAGGACGCACCGACCGTACGTTGAGGGGGTGCTCATTCTCGACGGCTCCGTGCTGCTCGGGGAAGACCTCGTGGGTGCACGTACAGCCGGCGCCCCGCAGCCGTCGGTGCCCATCGCCCGAAGACGCCCGTTCGGCCAGGGGCAGACACCTCGCGCCTCGCAGGCGGAATATCCAAGATCCGCAGATGGTCGAGTCTCATGCCCGCGCTGCCACCCACCTCGCCACCTCCAAGGCCACACGTGCCAACACGAATCCGACCGCGTCCGTGTCGCTGGGCACAGGACGGGCAGGCGTATTCATGGACCCTCCGGCCAGAGCGAACCGGCACGGCCACGATCGATCGAAGGCGGTCCACACCATGGGTGACAACGCACGCGGCCCCGGCGGCAACATCGATTCGTGCCTTCTGGGCATCTACCTCAACGATCACCTGGCCGGCGCCTGCGCCGGGGTCCAGCGCGCCCGCCACCTCGCCGACGCGACCAGTGGAACGCCACTGGGCCGGGCCATGAGCCCGATCGCGGCCGAGATCGCGCAGGACCGCGCCAGCCTGCTGGCCATCATGCGCCAGCTCGACCTGCCGGTACGCCGCTACAAGGCGTGGGCCGGTTGGCTGGGCGAGAGTTTCGGGCGACTCAAGACCAACGGCCGCCTGCTGCGCCGCTCCCCGCTGACCACGTACCTCGAACTGGAGCTGCTGCGCACCGCCGTCGAAGGCAAGACAGCGGGATGGCAGACTCTGCGCCGTCTGGCCGAATCCCACCAGCTCCTCGACCCGGCGCCGCTCGACGAACTGCTGCAACGGGCCGAACGCCAGCAGCACACCCTGGAACTGTGGCGGCGGCGCCAGACCGCCGCCGGTTTCACAGCCGGCTGACCTCGGCTTCGCGCCGCTGCTCCCCGTCTGCGACCACTGCCCCCGTCCACGCCGCGGGCCAAGGAAGTCGGGGCCCGAACCGTCGACCAGGCACGGGCCGGTCCCGGCGAGTCCGCGACCACCAACCGCTCCCCCACGAGAACCAACTCGCTCTCCCATGCCGGCGGTCAGCGTTCCCGCTCCGGTTCCCAGGGCCCGACGAAGGAGCGCCGTACAACGAGGCCTAGCAGCAACGTCCACTGCCGCTCGCAGATGAACAGGAAGGAACTTACCGACCCCCTCGGATGCTGACCACCCGGGCGACCAGTCGCAACGGCCATGGGTCGGCGTTGACCTGCGTCAGCGGAACATCGAAGTCGAATGCCAAGGGTTACGGGTCAGCTGCGTCCTCACCGACGGATGTGCAGCGCGCAGACATCGTCGTGCCGGCTGTCACGAGCCACCAGCTCAGTCACGAGGGCGGCAAGGAGACCGGGCTCGCCGGCGCAGAGCAGTGCGGCACGAGCCAGACGCGCCAGGCCCTCGTCGATGGGCTCGCCCGCCCGCTCGACCAAGCCATCGGTGTAGAGGAGTACATGGTCACCCTCCGTCAGGTCGAGCGAGGCCACCTCGTAGCGTGCCGTGGGGGTGGCGCCCAGGAGGATGCCACCGGGCGCGGGCAGGAAGCGGGCTTCGCCGTCGCGCAGGAGCAAGGGCGGGAGGTGGCCGGCGCCGACCCAGCTGAGACGGCAGGCAGCGGGCTCGTAGCGGGCCATGATCATGGTGGCTGTGCGGCTCTCCCGTCCGGTGGCATGAAGCAGGAGAGCGTTGAGGCGGGCGAGGACGACGGGCAGCGGGGTGCCGGTCATGGCCATGCCCTTGGCGGTGAAGCGAAGCAGGGCCATCGTGGCGACTGCGTCGAGTCCGTGGCCGGCGACGTCGCCGACGACGAACAGGGCGCTTTCGTCGGGGAGTTCGATCGCGCTGTACCAGTCGCCGCCGAGGTTGAGTCCTTCTTGGAGTGGCTGGTAGGCGATGTCCACGGTGAGTCCGGCGACCTGCAGGGTCTGCTCGGGCACGGGCAACAGGGTGTTCTGGAGGCGGGCGGCCAGATCGCGCTCAGCGGCCAGCAGCGCCTGCTGGGCGAGGGCGTTCTGTTCGTGTTCCAGCAGCTGCTGCTCAGTCTGTTTGGCTTCGCTGAGGTCCTGGAAGAAGCCGTACAGCTGGACCGGCTGGCCCTGAGCGTCGGTCTCGGCCTCCATGACGACCCGCACGTGCCGCGTCCGCCCGTGCGGCAGGTGGACGCCAAAGGTGCAGTCGGCGGACTCGCCCGACTTCAGCAGCCGCTGGACCGCCTCGACCAGGGCGGGGCGGTCCTCAATGTCGGCGTAGGCGGACAGCTCCTCCAACGCCAGGGGGCCCAGGGACCGGTCACGGTCGAAGATCGAGTACACCTCGTCGGACCAGGCGATCGCGCCGCGGACGAGGTCCCGGTCCACCCACCCCATGTTGCCCAGACGCTGCATCACGTCCAGGCGGCGCTGTTCGCGCTCGCGCCGATCCAGCCGGTTCCACGAGACGACCAGTCCCCCTTCGCACGGCGTGGCACACACCCGGTACCGGGAGCGGTGGGGGATGCCGGCAGCGGCCTCCTCGTACTCCAGGTCCCCCTCCCAGGCTGTCTCCGTCGCCAGCACGCGCAGGTACCCGCGCCACAGGTCGGTACCCGCCACGGCGGGATAGGTCTGGAGGACGGTCAGCCCCACCAGGTCCGAGCCGCGTCGGCCGCCGATGTCGACCGCGCGGGGCGAAGCAGCGGCGAAGCGGAGGTCCTCCACCTCGCCGCTGGGACCGAATTCAGGCACGAGGAAGGCGACCGAACCGGGAAGCCCGGCCAGCACACGACGGACCACCTCCAGCGAGGCTTCGTTCACCGTGCTGCTGTGCACGGGTCGTGCTGCCGCTTCCTCGTGCTCCGCCATGCACCGAGCATGCCACGCATCAGCCGCGATGCCGACCGTGTCTGCCGCGCCGCCGCGTTCGTCGGGCAAAGCGCCGCAATCGGCTCGGACGCATGGTGCGCATCCGGTCGGCGGCCGAGTCGCATGCGCACCACGGGGGTGGTCCTCGCGTGTTCCTACCTGCGTGCTTCGCGCCGACGCCCCAGGCGCATGCCACCGAACACGAGTGCGGCGACGAACAGCACGGCGCCGATGACCAGCAGCCACAGCAGGCCCTTCACCAGGGCGCCGACGAAGCCGCACACCACGGCGATGAGGACGATGAACAGGAACAGGGCCATGACGGCGCCTCCCTCGGTCAGTCCTTGTGCCCCAGGGCGCCCTTCAACCGGTCGACGGCGCCCTGCGCGGCCTCCTTCACGTCGTCGACGACCTGCTTGGCCTTCGACTCCACCTGGTCGGCCTGGCCCTCGCCCTTGAGTTCCTGATCCCCGGTCAGGTCGCCGGCCTTCTCCTTCGCCTTGCCGGCCATTTCCTGCGCCTTGTTCGACAGGTCGCCCATCGGATCCTCCAGTCGTCCGGCGAGCGGTGCCACCGGCACCGCCTGTTCGTCACTATTTCTACCGATTCCTCTGCATTTTCGCTCGCCGAGCACACCTGCGGCCTCGGACCGCCCCGGGTCAGGCGGCGGCCGGAGTGAGGTCAGCGCGGCCGAACAGGAGCGCGTAGCCGCGGGGCAGGCAGGCCAGCAGGTGGGCGGTGAGGCCCTCGCCGGCCAGGTCGGCGAGGGCGGTCAGGACGCAGGAAGCGTCCCACCGAGCGCCCGCCAGGGTGGTGTTGAGGTTGCCGGCCACGGCCTCGACGAACGCCGGGGCGCCGACCGGTCGGTCGAGCGGGATCGGGGCCACGAACACGGCACGGGCGCGTTCGGGCAGGGCGGCGGCGAGGGCGCAGCGTTCCTCGCCCGCGAGCTGGGCGCCGAGTATGGCCACGACGGTGTCCAGAACGTGCTCGGCTTCCTGGTCGGTGGTGTAGCCGCCGAGTTCGCGCAGCTGCGCAAGGAGGCGGTGGTGCCGGTTCATGGCGGGTCTTCCGGGTGCGGTGCGGGAGCGGTCGGTCAAGGGGTGTGGTCCTGGGGGCGGCCGAAGAGGATGTCGTAGCCGGGGGGCAGTTGGAACAGGATGCGCCGCAGGAGGTCCTCGCCGGCGGCGTCGGCGACCGTGGACAGGACGGCGCCGATGTCCCACAGGGCCGTGGTCTCGCTGGCGCCATCGATCCAGGCGGCGGTGGCGCGCACGAACCGTTCAGGGGCCAGCGGTTCGGTGGCCTGCAGCGGGTTGAGCAGGATCAGGGCCAGGTGTTCGGGCAGACGGGCGGCGAGCTGGGCACGGATCTGGCCCACGAGGTGGGCGCCGAGCAGGGCGAGCACGACGCGCGCCGCCCGTTCGGCCTCCACCGCGGTGTCGTACTTGCCGCGCTCGCGGACGGCTTCGAGGAAGGCTTCCCATCGCAGGGTCACGTCGTGTCTCCCTTCCGCGGCGGCACCGGGGGGCAGGACCCGGGGAGCAGGTGCCGGTGCAGGCTGGTGAGTCGGAACAGCCTCTTGAGGTCTCGCCCGACCCCGCGCAGGACCAGGTGCGCGCCCAGGCGGTCGGCCAGGTTGCGGGCGTGGACCAGGGCTGCCAGCCCCGCGCAGTTCATGAACGTGACCTGGGACAGGTCGAGCACCACGTCCCGGTGCGCGTGCAGCGCGGCGACGAGGCTTCGGCGAAGTTCGGGGGCAGTGGCAAGGTCGATGTCGCCACAGGCGGTCACGGTGGCGGCATCAGCCGTGTGAGGAGCGTGCATGGCGCCCTCGCTGTCAGCTCGGCCTGCACAACGCCCGGCGGGCTCGGGGCGGATGTCCTGTGGGGTGGTGCCGTGGGCTGCGTCGCGCGGCCGGGGGGAACCGCGCGACGCAACCCGGCCCGGGTGCTGCCGGTCAGGCCTGGATCTGCTTGCGGTCCCCGCTGTGGCTGATGGAGATCTTGCGGGGCTTGGCCTTCTCCGCGACCGGGATCTTCAGGGTCAGCACGCCGGACTCGTAGTCGGCGGTGATCCCTTCCGGATCGAGGGTGTCGGAGAGCATGACCTGGCGGGAGAACACGCCGAGCGGGCGCTCGGCGAGCTCCCACTTCACGCCCTCACCATCGCGGCGCGGGCGGCGCTCGGCCTTGACCGTCAGCATGTTCCGTTCCACGTCGATGTCGATCGCCTCCGGATCCACCCCGGGCAGATCGAAGCAGATCACGTACTCGTCGCCGGCGCGGTAGGCGTCCAGCGGCATCGGCGTGGGACGCGACCAGGTGCCGGTCGTGTTCAGGAACTGCTGAGTCAGCCGGTCCAACTCGCGGAACGGGTCAGTGCGCATCAGCATCGCGAAACGCCTCCACTTGATTGTTGGGTGCCAGTGCGCTTCACCTGACACCTTTCTAGCACGTCATCCACTCGATGACAAATACTGAGTCGTCAAAGAAGTGACATCAGCTGGGAGGCAACACGCCCCTGGCGACACGACGTCGGACTTGCTGGGCACGCACGGCCAGGCAGGATCGGCCGGCAGACAGGCGGCCCAGCTGAACGACGGTCTCCTCCGCCCAGGTCCGCCGGGCGGTGTCGTCGGGCAGCGGGTCGCAGCCGGTGAGCCAGTTCCAGCCGGTGGGGGCCGCTGGGCGCAGGTGGCGGGGCAGCGCAGGGCGGCGGCGGAGGCTTGCCGGGTCCGGGCCCGGGCGAGTGCCTGGTTGAGCGCGCGGGCCGGCGGCGGTAGGCGGCCAGGAGCCAACGGGTGGAGGCGGCTACCACGGGTGTCAGGTCGGTGGGCACGGCGTCGGTTCCTCGTGGGCGTACTCGCCCGGGTCCGGTGCGGGCCGGTTTTTCGCGCCGCGTGAGCTGAGCTGAGCTGCCCCGCTCGCGACGGACCGATGTAGGTGGCCGCCGCTGTCCGACGGAAGGACCCGCATCACGCCCTGCCCGGGCGGGTGGCCGGCTCGGCGAGCGGGACGCCTTCGGCAGGGCGGTGTGCGCCCGGCGTCCTGGCTGTGCCCAGGGGGCTGATGGTCCTGCACGTGGTGTCGATCCAGGAATCCGCTCCCCGCCGGGAGACCATGGGGCCATGAGCACTTCGGACGAGAACGACGCCCCGACCGACGACGCGACACGGAAGCGGTCCGCGGAGCAGCGCAACATCACGGCCCCGACTCCCGAGGACGTCCGGGCCAAGGCCGATGACGAGAAGGACGGAACGGACGACGAGCCGCCGGCAGCCGACCCCCAGGCTCCGTGAGTACCGGGCCGCGGCGAGCACGATCCGCGGCCCCGGACGCCGGTGGCAATCTTGCGGCGGTTACCCCGCTCAGGGGCTCTGGCCCCGGTTCCCGGCGCCCCGGGGGTGCGTGACGTTTGCACCTGCCATGAGTACGAGGTCATTCGTCCGCCTGGCTCGTGCAGCTGCAGGCCAGGACGCCGAAGATGTGCACCAGCCGCTCAGTGAGGGCATCCAGGTCGCCGTGCCCGACGAGCTGGGGCAGCCGGAGCACCATAGGCCGCAGGCCGTAGGAAAGCAGGAAGTAGGCGGCGGTGGCAAGGCAGGCGAGCACTGGTAGGCCGGCGGCGGCCGCTGAGCCGACGGCGGCGGTGAGCCAGATGGTCGCGGCGGTCGTCAGGCCGCACACCGACCCGCGCTGGACGAAGATCACGCCCGCGCCGATGAAGCCGAGCCAGGAAACGATCTGGGCTGCCATCCGCGAGGGATCCACGCTCACCGTGCCGGAGTGCAGCACGTCGGTGAACCCGTACTTGCTGATGAGCGTGAACGGGGCTGCACCCAGGCCGACAACCGTGTAGGTGCGCAGCCCTGCGGCCTTCTGGCGGATCTCGCGTCCCGGACCGATGACACCCGAGAGCATCAGGGCGATGCCGAAGCCGTCGGCCAGCTGTGCCCAGCCCTGGACGGACGGTTCGATGATCCCGTGCAGTGTCCGGCCTCTGATCGGCTTGTTCACGCCGCCCGGCCACTTCGGCCGGCCGGCCGGGCGGGCGGGTGTGCCCGTAACTCAACGACGTCCCCGCGTTACGTCCCCGCCCGCCTGCGCCCTCCTTGCCCGTGCCCTTCCCGTCGGGGCGGCCGACGGCACCGCCCGCCTGGTGAGGGCCAGGGGGCCTGGCCGGCCGAGCCGGCCTGGTGAGTCCGGCCTGCCAGATGGTCCGCCGCAGGGGGATTCCGCCGCCCGAGCGGCTGGGCCTGCGGGGACGACAGCTGGTGACGGAGGAACGCTGCTGCGTTGCTGGGCCGCACGGGATCCCGGGCGCTGGACGGCGCGGTCAGGGCAGCGCGGTGGCGTGTAGGCAGGTGTGCCGGCTCGGACCTGGGGCCGCGGCCAACGGCTTGGCCACTCCGGCTTGGACCTCCACCCGGAACGTGCCGGTGTCGTCGGCATAGATCGGGGCTCCGGCGGCGCTGAGCTCGCCGGTGGCGTGGACGACGACGACCTCGGGAGGCCGGTGCGCACCGGGCGGGCCCGGCAGGGTGACGGCGTAGCGTTCGGCGATGTCCACGGCGGGCCTCATCCGGCGGGCGGGCAGCGGTCGCCGCTGAGAGCGGCGCGCAGGGTGTCACGGATGGTGAGGACCTCGGCGGTGCCGGTGACCTCCAGCAGCCGCCGGGGCTGCGGGAGCGGTGCGGCCAGCACCAGCTCGGTTCCGATGGTGCGGGCGTCCAGGCGCGTCTCGAGCAGGACGTTGCGGCCGGTGGAGTCGCAGAGGACGAGGCGTGACAGGTCGACGACCAAGAGTGGCGGGCCGTCGTCGAGTGCGCCGGCGAGCGCGCCTTCCAGGCGGTGGCGCTCTTCCTGATCGACCTCGCCGTCCAGGCGGACGAGGATGGCCGTTCCCGGCAGGCCCGCGGTCGTGTTCCGCAGGACCGGATCATCGGGTGCCGACGTATCCGCCGGATGGGTCTGGCGGTGGGCGCACATGAGAGGGCCTCCTCGCGCGGGAAGCTGTCCGCCTACGATCCTCCTCTACGGATCGGTGACCGTCCACCGCCCGGAGCCCCGAGGCGACCGCTCGGCCTGCCCCGGCAAGCCGCACCGTCCGCACGCCCGAGTTGCCGCGACCGGCGGGCGCCACAAGACAGACCGGGTTCGGCCGGCCGGCGCTGCCTGCGACGGCGCCACAACCCGTACCGACCTAAAGTCCTGTCTGGAGGGATTTGTTCGGTTTGATACTCAGTTGGTCGGGCAGCCGACCAACGCCAGGTGATGCACAGACAAGCCCTGGCTGGCCACTCGGAAGGAGCACACGGCATGACCGTCAATCCCGGACCGCCCGAAGGGCGCCCTCACGCGCCCCTGGTCACCGAGACCCCCAACCCCGGCCCGCCCGCGCGCGGCGGGCGGGACGCCAAGGACGCCGCGCTCGATGCCGCCCGGGCTGTGGATGCGGACGGGCCGCTCACCACCGACCAGGGTGTGCGCGTCGACGACACCGACAACTCCCTGACGGTGGGCGAGCGCGGCCCGACGCTTCTGGAGGACTTCCAGCTGCGCGAGAAGCTCACGCACTTCGACCACGAGCGGATCCCCGAGCGGGTGGTGCACGCCCGGGGTGCCGGCGCCTACGGCTTCTTCGAGCCGTACGAGTCGCTGGCCGAGTACACCTGCGCCGACTTCCTCCAGGAGCCGGGGCGCCGCACGCCGGTGTTCGTGCGCTTCTCCACCGTCCAGGGCCCGCGCGGCTCGGCCGACACAGTGCGCGACGTGCGCGGCTTCGCCACGAAGTTCTACACCCGGCACGGCAACTACGACCTGGTCGGCAACAACATGCCGGTCTTCTTCATCCAGGACGCGGTCAAATTCCCGGACTTCGTGCACGCGGTGAAGATGGAGCCGCACAACGAGATCCCCACCGGCGCATCCGCGCACGACACGTTCTGGGACTTCTGCTCGCTGCAGCCCGAGTCCACCCACATGCTGATGTGGGTGATGTCGGACCGGGCGATCCCGCGCAGCTACCGGATGATGCAGGGCTTCGGCGTGCACACCTTCCGCCTGGTGAACGCCCAGGGCCAGGGCTCCTTCGTCAAGTTCCACTGGACGCCGAAGCTCGGCACCTACTCCCAGGTCTGGGACGAGGCGCAGATCACCGCAGGACGCGACCCCGACTTCCACCGCCGCGACCTGTGGGCGGCCATCGAGGCCGGCGACTTCCCGGAGTGGGAACTCGGCGTACAACTGATCCCCGAACAGGACGAGTTCGCCTACCCCTTCGACTTGCTCGACCCGACCAAGATCGTCCCCGAAGAACTGGTGCCGGTTCGGCCGGTCGGCCGGATGGTGCTGGACCGCAACCCGGAGAACTTCTTCGCCGAGACCGAACAGGTCGCCTTCCACACCGCCAACATCGTGCCGGGCATCGACTTCACCAACGATCCGCTGCTGCAGGGCCGCAACTTCTCCTACCTGGACACCCAGCTGATCCGCCTGGGCGGCCCGAACTTCTCCCAACTGCCGGTCAACCGCCCACTGGCCGAGGTGCGCACCAACCACCGCGACGGCTACGGCCAGCACACCATCCACTCCGGTACCGGCTACGCGCCGAACTCGGTGGGCGGCGGCTGCCCGTTCACCCCAGGCGGCGGACGCCTGCCCGAGGGCGTCTTCGAGCACTACCAGCAGCGCATCGACGGCGCCGCGATCCGGCGCCGCAGCCCCAGCTTCGCCGACCACTACAGCCAGGCCGCGCTGTTCTGGCGCAGCATGGCCGACTGGGAGCGCGAGCACATCACCGCCGCGTTCTCCTTCGAGCTCGGCAAGGTCGGCGACCGGGCGGTGCGGCAGCGGATGGTGGCCAATCTGACCCGGGTGGACCAGAGCCTGGCCGAGGAGGTCGCCCGACGCATCGGCGAACCCGCGCCCCAGCCGTCCCCCGCGGACGGCGAGGCGAACGCGGCCGGCGTGCCGGTCTCGCCTGCGCTGAGCCTGGAGAACCAGCGCGCAACCGGCATCCGCACCCGCAAGATCGCCGTCCTGGTGGCGGACGGCGTGGACGCCGAGCAGGTCCAGGCGGCGCGGGACCGCCTCGGCGCCGAGGGCGCGACGGTGGAGACTCTCGCCGGCCACGGCGGCACAGTGTCCGGCCGCGACGGCCAGGACGTGGCGGTCGACCGGGCGCTGGCGACGACCGCCTCGGTGCTGTACGACACCCTGGTGCTGCCGGACGGCACAGTGGTGCTCGCCGCCGATACCGACGCCGTGCGGTTCGTCGGTGAAGCCTTGCGGCATGGCAAACCGCTTGCCGTGCTGGGCTCGGGGGCGGCACTGTTCGAGGCCGCAGCAAGTGGCCGACCGGAGCAGGTGGCCGGGGTCGCGGTCCGCGGCAACGGCCAGGAAGCCGACACCGCGTTCTGGGACGAGTTCGTCGCCTTGACCGAACAGCACCGCTTCCCCGACCGCTGACGCCCGCGAGCTTCGCACCCCCGTGCGCCACCCCCTGGTCTCCGGCCGGGGTGGCTGTCGCCCGGCGCCGTCCGGCCTGGCGTGGTGATCGGACTACTCAAACCCGCAACGCGCACCGTTCGAAAGGAGCGGATGTCGATGACGGAGTACGGCTACTTCCTGGCGTGCGAGGAGTTCACCCCAACGGAGCTGATCGACCAGGCCCGCCGGGCGCAGGAGGCGGGGTTCACGAGGTTGGCGATCTCCGACCACTTCCACCCGTGGAACGACGCGCAAGGCAACAGCGCCTTCGTGTGGTCGATGATCGGCGCGCTGTCGCAGACCGTCGGCCTGCCGGTCACCACGCTGGTCACCTGCCCGACGGTGCGGCTGCACCCGGCGGTGACCGCGCAGGCCGCCGCCACGTCCAGCGTCCTGCTCGGTGGGCGGTTCGCGCTCGGCGTCGGCACCGGGGAGGCGCTGAACGAGCACATCCACGGCGACGCGTCGCCCTCGTTCGACGTGCGGGCCGAGATGCTGGAAGAGGCGGTCGAGGTGATGCGTCGGCTGTTCACCCGCGAGGTGACCAGCCATCGGGGCCGGCACTACACGGTCAACAACGCCCGCCTCTACACCGCCCCCACGCAGCCTCTGCCCATCTACGTGTCCGTGTTCGGGACGAAGGCCGCCGAGCTGGCCGGCCGGATCGGGGACGGCTTCGTCACCATGACCTCGGACGCGGACCTGGTGGGGGCCTTCCGGGAGAACGGGGGCGCGGGCAAGAAGGTGGTCGGCGGGGTGAAGGTGTGTTGGAACAGCAACCGGGAGGCGGCGGTCGAGGCGGTGCACCGGCTGTGGCCGACCGAGCTGCTGCCCGGCGAGCTCGCCCAGGTGCTGCCAACACCGGCGCACTTCGAGCAGGCCAGCGAGCTGGTCACCCCCGAGATGGTCGCCGAGACGGTCACCTGCGGCGACGAGGCGGAGGAGCACGTGGAGACGGTGCGCGCCTATGTGAGGGCCGGGTTCGACGAGGTGTACGTCGGACAGATCGGCCCGGACCAGGCGATCTTCTTCGACGCCTATCGCGAGCTGGTCCTGCCCGCCCTCCGCCGCTGAGCCACGCGCCGGGGTCCGGTATGCAGGGCACCCGCGTCTGCAGGTCGACACGTGCGGGTCGGTGTTACTCGGCGGCGCAGCGTGCGGCCATCAGGTCCGCGCTGGGGGCCTGCACAAGGTGCAGTCCTACGGCGTGCAGTTCCTCGGCCAGTTGTTCGGGCGGGGTGGGCCACAGGTCGAACGCCTCCCGTACCTGGCGCAGCACGTCGCCGTCGCGTTCGACGCGGTAGGTGAAGACCGTGCGCACGATGCCGCAGTCCGGCCGACGGGTGACGTCGGCGCTGTACAGGTCCGGGCCCACCCGCACCGGCCCGAGCCGGGCCACCGACTCGCACCCGTCGGGCAGGCCGGCCGGGGGCGGGTCGAACAGGAGCAGGCCCCCGGGCACCAGGGCTGTTGAGATCGCCTTCCAGACGGCGCGTCTGGTGGCGGGGTCCAAGCTGGCGATCACGTTCGAGGCGACCGCCACATCCGCCACAGCGGCCAGACCCGCCTGTGCGAGGGGGTCGGGATGCACGGTGACCCGGGCGCGCTGGTCCGCGCCGAGGTGGGCCAGACGGGACAGCAGGGCGGCGCGCATGGCCGGGGCCGGTTCGACGGCGTGAACAGGCACGCTGGAAGCCCGCAGCAGGACTTCGGTGACGATGCCGGTGCCCGCCCCGACATCCACGATCGCGTACCGGGCGCGGCCGGCTGCCCCGGTGAAACGCCGCTCGGCCAGACGCCGGTCGGTCTCGGCCTGCAGCAGGTCGTAGAACTCCGCGGAGACCGCGTAGCTGCCGCTGTCGTCCACCTTCGGCGCTACCTACCGGCCGCCGGCCGCGAACCCGGCCAGGCCACCGCGCGCGCTGTCGCCGAGGCAGACGAACAGGCCAGCGTTCTCAGCGTGATCGCGGTCCCACCCAGAAGGTGGTGGTCCAGGAGCCGACCGCCGCTTGTGCCGATCGCCTTGCGGATGCGGGCCCGCGGCGCGGCGTGGCCGACCCACGCGAGCTCCTCGGTCCGTCCGACCGCCTTGTCGGCGCCGGTGTCGAGCTGCGTGCCATCAACGTCGAACAGTTCCGCCGCCGGCATCAACCACACCACCTCCTCACGCTGGACCCGCGCTCCGACGCTACGGCCCAGCACCCGCCCCCCGTCTGTTTGCCACGCCGAATCCGGGAAACCCGGAGCACCATGGAACCTGTGGAACCTGCTTCCCCCACCGTCGTGATCACCGGGGCCGGAGCGGACGCGGGACCCTCCCGCACGGTAGTTCGCCACCTTCACCGAAATCGGCCCCGACGATCTCCGCAACGCCACCAAGGTCGTCTGCCTCGACCCCGTGACGCCGTCCGGGCCGCCCTGGCGCGCCAGCTGCCCCACACCAGCGAAGTGGCCGTCAGGTCCGCACGCGGCGAGCGCCTGCACGAGATCCGGCTGCGGAACGCCTGCAGCAGCGCCGCGCCCGGGCCGCGGACGCGGTCGGCAGCAGCAGGCCGCGCGAGCCCGTCACTGGTCCTGCGGACACGCGGCCGCACGGGCGCAAGCCGGTCGGCTCGCCGCCAGCACCTCGGATTCCTCTCACAGATGCGGGAAACAGGCGCCCCGCAGCGATCGGACAGGAGTGTGTGACCATGCCTCGCGGTTCAAGCCCGAAGCGGGAGCGGCAGTACGAGCACATCAAGGAAGCGCACTGGAGCGCGGTGAGAGCAACAAGCGCGCCGAGGAGATCGCCGCCCGCACGGTGAACAAGGAACGCGCCCGGCACGGCGAGTCGAAGACCGCCAGCCGCAGCTCGGTCAAGGACATGTCCTCCGCCCGGCGCGGCGGGCTGCACTCGTACAGCGGCTCCACGGGCCCCACGAAGGAGCAGCTGTACAACGAAGCCAAGCAGCGAGGCATCCACGGCCGCTCGAAGATGAACAAGAAGCAGCTCGAACACGCCTTGGGCCGTTAAGAGGTGACGACCATGGGCACCGTGCCCGTTCCATCCGACCCCGACGTCATCCCGGTTCCGCCGCCCGAACCGCCGCAACCGCCCGCCCCGCCCCAACCGGTGGAGCCGCCCGCCCCGCCCTAGCCGGTCGAACCCCCGGTGCCACCCGACCCGCCCACGCCACCGGACTCGCCCACGCCGCCCGGCTCGCCGCAGCCACCCCCCGAACCGTTGGCCCCACCCGGTCCAGCTGAACCAGCCCCTGAGCCCGCCGCGCCGGAGCTTTCACGGCCCCGCACACCAGAGCCCCTGACTGACCGGGGCGGCGAAGACGCCGAGCAGTGACCGGGCCCTCGGCGTCCAGACCTGCGTTTGTGCTACTCACCAGGGCCGTCATCTGCCGGGTCAAGGGCGGCTACTGGCTGCGGATGTCGGGCATGTCGGACAGAGCCTGCTCCTCAGCGGCACGCGCAGAAATATCTGCACCAAGCAAGAAGCCGAGCGGTGTGGTACAAAACTGCCGGACGTTGGTTACACATGGGTCTCCGACCATGACGGAGATTGCCATGCCCCCTTCGCCGCAACAGCAGCAGGACCGCCAGGCCCAGCGGCGCCTGGCGGTCCTGAGACACGCCGAGGAAGTCACCGGGAACGTCTCGCTGACCTGCCGGTACTACGGAATCAGCCGCAACTGCTTCTACAAATGGCAGCGGCGCTACCAGGAGGAAGGCATCGAGGGCCTGCGCGACCGCTCCAGCGCGCCGCACCACAGCCCGAACGCCACCGACGCCGACATCGTGAACAAGATCGTCTATCTGCGGCAGAACTACCACTTCGGTCCGATGAAGATCCAGATGTACCTCAAGCGGTACCACGACATCGACATCGCCTGCTCCGCCGTCTACCGCATCCTCAAGCGGCTGGGCCTGAACCGCCTGCCGGCGTCCCAGCGCTACAAGCGCCACGACCAGCGTCACACGCGGTACGAGAAGCAGCTGCCCGGCAACCGGGTCCAGATCGACGTCAAGTTCATCGAGCCGATCGGCGTCCCGACGCAGACGGCATCACCGGAACCTGTCCCGGTCACCGGCAAGGCCCCCAAGGTCCGCCGCCGGGCCAAGTACTACCAGTTCACCGCGATCGACGACTGCACCCGTCTGCGCGTTCTGCGGATCTACCCGCGGTGCGACCAGAAGACCGCCGTCCAGTTTCTGGACTACGTCCTGGAGCGGCTGCCGTTCCGCGTCGAGGTCATCCAGACCGACAACGGCGCCGAGTTCCAGTCCGCCTTCCACTGGCACGTGCTCGACAAGGGCATCGCCCACACCTACATCAAGCCGGCCTCCCCGCACCTCAACGGCAAGGTCGAACGCTCACACCGCATCGACGCCGAGGAGTTCTACCGCATGCTCGCCGGTGTCGTCATCGACGACACCGGCGCCCTCAACGAGAAGCTCCGAGAATGGGAGGACTACTACAACTTCCACCGCCCACACGGCGCTCTCGGCGGCCAGACCCCCTATGAACGCCTCAAGCAGAAGACCGAGAGTCACGTGTAACCGAGCTCCGGCAGATGCACACGCGACGATGCCTATCACCGGGCACAGTTCAGTCCTCGCCGCCGCCGGCGGCCATGGTGGAAGGGCCGGACACGATGAACAGAGCAGTACGAGCCAGGATCGCGCACCGAACCGGACGCCCGCGAGTCCGCCGCCCAGCGCCCGTGCGGCGACGCCGCCTTGCGCGCGAACACCGCAGGGTGAAATGTGCGCGGATCGCCGCCCGGCTCCTGGGAGAGCTGATCGGCGGAATCCTCGGATCCTGACAGCACACGCAGCCGATTCCCGCCCCCGGCGCACTTGCGCAGACCTAACCTGTCCCGGCACATGGGGTGAAGCCCGACGCCTGGGCGGCGGGTGGCCCCTCCTGGACCAGGGCTCGGATGGCAGCGGGCCGGGCGCCGAGCCGGCGCCCGTGGACCGGGGTGTCGTCAAAGATCCCGGGCCGGATCGGGCTCGCCGAGGGTGCGGGCGTGGTGGGGGCGGGTCGCCGCCCGCCCCAGGACGTTCATGCTCCTCGGCGTATTCAACCCGACCCGCGCCACCCTCACCGCCCCGCGACAGGACGTGCTCTTCTGACCACGGGCGCGGCCGCTCGCGGGGGTACCAGGCCAATCGCGAACTGTGGTGGAGAAGGTGAAGGGGCGCGGTGTGCACTGCGCGCCCGGCGAAAGGCAGCGATGACGAAAGTCGCGGACCGTGACCGGCTCGTCCGACCATCAACCGCGGACGCCTTCGAAGCGCCGAGCTGGAGGCCTATGCCGCCGCTTTGCTGTAGAGCTGGGTCGGTGCCACTGGCCGCGAAAGCCTACGAGGCGAAGCGACGCACGAGGGGTCTCTCGACGTACCGGTAGACGGCCAGCGACATCGTCACGGCCGCGGCGATCAGGGACAGGGCGATGGCGAAGCCCACCCATGGCGGAAGGCCTGGTCGGATGCCGATGAGGTGGCGGACGGTCATCATCAGGGGCCAGTGGGTGATGTACAGCGCATAGGACGCCTCGCCCAGGGCGAGCAGCGTCGGACTGGGCAGGCGGCCGGCGCGGCCGGCGAGGTCGGCCTGGGCAATCCTGGCGATGACAGCGGCCATGGCGGGTGCCGTCGCCGTGGCCAGCGCGTACTGCGCGGGCAGGAACGGGAGGGCTGCGAAGAAGGCCACGAGGAAGGTGCCGATCGGTAGCCGACCGATGTTCCGCCAGGTGCCGGTCTGGATCATGCGGGCGGTGAGGATGCCGAGGAGAAATTCCAGCAGCCTCACGGGTGGGAAGACGTAGATGAACCACAGGCTGTTCTCGTTGACCGGAAGCCAGTCGAACAGCACGGGCCCGGGGACGAGCGTGGACGCCAGTGGCATCACCAGGATCGCCGCTGCCAGGAGCGGCCACACGATCTGCAGCTGACGCACCGGGATCCTCCGGGCGGCAACAATGAGGACCGGGAAGAGTGCGTAGAAGAACGCTTCGCACGAGATCGACCAGGCGGGGGTGTTGAAGCCGGTGTAGAGGTCGGCGTCCGGTACCCAGTCCTGGATGAGGAGCAGGTTCGCCACGGCCGTGCCCGGCCCGTGCGACGGTGGCACGGTCATCGGTACCGGCGCTGAGGTGAGAGCGAAGAACGCGGCGGTCGCGCCCCATCCGAGCAGGTGGTTGGGGATGATCTTCCACCACCGGCGACGCCAGAACGCCCGTGCCCGTTCGCCGGGCCGGTGGACCCACGTCAGCAGGAATCCGGACAGAACGAAGAAGCCGCTCACTGCGCCGGTGGCGAGAGGCTCGCCCGCGCCGAGTGCCTTCTGCAGGGAGCCGCTGAAAAATCCCGACACGTATGTCACGTGGTACCAGACCACGGCAATGGCGAGGACGAACCTCAGTCCCGTCAATGACGGCAGGCGGCTGGATAAAGGCTGGTCAGGCATGTCGTATCTCGACTCCTGGGGACACGGGTGGCCCCGCCAACCGCCTCCGTGCGGAGGGGACGACTGGCAAGGGGGTTGCGGGATGCTGCGTTGGACATGTAGGTGGAGCCGACCTCGCGTTGCGTGTGCGGGCGGGGTTCAGGGGTGTGGGATGACGGCGGTGGGGACCTTCGAGTGGTGAATCACGGCGTGGGCCACGGGGCCGATGTGCAGGCCCAGCCGGGTCCGGCGGGCGCGTCGCCCGATGACCAGGAGTGAGGCGTGGGCGGAAGCGGTGATCAGAGTGTGGGCCGCTCCGCCGGTCTGAATGTCCTCGGTGACGTCGATCTCGGGGAACCGCTCCCGCCAGTCGGCGACGGCATTGCCCAGCAGCTCGGTCTCCAGGGCGCCGAACTCCTTCAGCAGCTCGGTCTCCGGAGGTAGCCAGCCCGCGTAGCCGTAGCTCGACGGCAGGTCCCAACCGTGCAGGACCCGTAGTCGGGCACCGGTCAGCGCGGCCTCGCGGAAGGCGAATTCGAGTACGGCGTCAGCCGGGGTGTGGGTGTCGAGTCCGACGACGATCTCGCGCACGGGCGTGCTGTCCGGCCAGACGACCTCGTCCGTCTCTTCCGCGCGGATCAGGATCGTCGGGATCTCCGTGCGTGCCACGGTCCCGAGGCCGACCGAGCCGACGAGCAGTCCGCGGAAGCCACCGAGTCCACGGGTGCCGAGAACCAGCAGGTCGCCCTCCGCCGCGGCGGTGGCGAGTTCGTCGGCGACGGCTTCACCGGGGATCAGGGCGGATTTGATGTCCAGGTCCGGGTGACGACCGTGGGCGAAGACGGTCAGCTCGGCCAGCATGCGCTGGACTGCGGCGTGGGGGGTGGTCTGCTCGTCCTTGGCCTCTGGAGCTTTGTCGAGCGCGGGCCCGACGTGAATCAGCCGCAACGGCGTGCCTCGTCTGACGGCCTCATCCGCCGCCCAGAGTGCTGCGGAGCGGCTGCGGAACGAGCCGTCGACTGCGGCGAGAACGGGACGTGCCATGGTCAGGTCTCCCTGCGTGGTGGGTCCGGTGAGGCGCAGCTCCGATACCGAGCTACGCGGAAATGGTCTTCGAGCCAGCTTCGGTGACGGGATGCCAGGCCCTGCTGAAGCGGACCGGTCGGCGACCGGTGGTCCGGTCGGTTGGTGCGGGTGGGATTCTGTCTGCGGCGAAGTCGCTGCGGTTCGCCCCGATCGGACTAGGAACGCCCTCGTCCGAGGTCGCAGACCATTGCCCTTCCGTCGGCTGCGGTGAGCACGACATCGGCCAGCTCCGTGCCCTCGCCGCGCGTGTGGACGGCGTCCGCGCAGCGGCCCGTTGCTCGGATGCCGCCGCCGGCCCTGATGGCGTCCAACTCGCCGTCGACCGTCACCGTGGTGAGGTCATCGCCGGAGGTTGCGATCCGTCCGCCGACCGTGACGCGGCCGATCCGTCCGCCTTGCTTGATGCTGAGGGCGGTGGCCTGGAGCTGGACCTGTTCGCCGCGCACAAGGCTGGTGCCGGTGCCACCCGAGGTCGTCAGGTCGCCGCGGACGTCCAGCTGCGGCAGGTCGCGGCTGACCTGGATGCCGATGGCTCCATCGCCGGTGGTGGCGATGCTGTCGAAGGAGGCGTGCCGCAGAGTGCCGTCGTAGAAGTTGAAGCCACGTGCGCCGGTGCCGTGGGTGGTGATCGGGGCCCGGACGTCGAGCCGGTCCAGGTCACCGAAGTTGACGAAGCCGATGCCGCTCGGCCCGTAGGTGGTGATCGTGGCGGTGGCGGTCCAGGACCGTGCCCGTCCCCAGTTGTCGAGTGCCATGTCGTTGGCGCCGTGGGTGGTGATGGTGCCGGTGTTGAGCACCTCGTCGACCACGGCGCCGAAGGAGAGGAAGACGGCGCCGCTGATCAGGTCGGGCGTGCCGGGCCGGATGCCGCCGTCGGTGTGGATCTGCCCGGTGCGCAGGGTCGTGACTCGGGTGGTGCCGCCGGGGACGGCGGCGTCCTGGTCGGCGTGTCCGCCGAGGAAGATGCCGCTGCCGCGGACCGGGTGAGTGGCGCTGCCGGCGCTGATGTCGAGCAGTTCGGCGGTGATCTCGGTGCCAGGGTCGGGTTGCTGGTTCCAGAGGGTGAACGCCCCTTGGAGGGTGTCGACGCCGAAGCCGTGCGGGCTGTCGGTTCGGCCGCGCAGGTCGGCGGCCTCGACGGTCAGGTCTTCGACGTGAACGTGGCCGGAGCGGACGGCGTCGCGGGCGAGGAGCAGTACCTGTCCGCTGGTGCGCACGCGTCGCAGTGTGAGGGTGCCGAGGGTGGTAACCGTGGTGTCGTTGAGGATGGCCGTCTCGTG
Source organism: Kitasatospora sp. NPDC001309 (assembly GCF_042896295.1). NCBI lineage: Bacteria > Bacillati > Actinomycetota > Actinomycetes > Kitasatosporales > Streptomycetaceae > Kitasatospora > Kitasatospora sp. NPDC001309. The sequence continues at coordinate 28,322 of NZ_JBIAXC010000057.1, forward strand.
CTCGGGGGTGCGGATCGTCACGTCTTCCAGGGTGTTGCCCTGGGTCAGGCGTACGCCCTTGGCGCCGAACTCGATGGTGCCGCCGCGCAGCCGGGTGCCAGGTGGCAGTGTGAGCATCGGCATGCCGCAGATCACGGTGTCGACGTGGATGGCCGGTGCGCATTCGTGGATGGCGGCGGCGAGTTGGGCGGCCGTGGACACGTGCTGCCACTCAGTCACGGTGGCCTCCTGCCTGGCGGGTGCCGGCGGTGGTGAGGCGTATGAGTGCGGCGGTGGTGGAGTCGAGCAGGTCGTTCCAGGACCGGGTGAACTTCTCGACGCCTTCGTCTTCGAGGAGTTGGACGACGTCTTCGTAGGAGATGCCGAGCCGGCCGAGAGTGTCGAGGTCGGCACGGGCCTGTTCGTAGGTGCCGCTGATGGTGTCGCCGGTGATGTGTCCGTGGTCGGCGACCGCCTGCAGGGTGTCCTCCCGCATGGTGTTGACGATTCCCGGTGCGACGAGTTCGTCGACGTACATGGTGTCCTTGTAGGCGGGGTCCTTGACGCTGGTGGAGGCCCAGAGGGGTCGCTGCCGGTTGGCGCCGGCCTTCTCCAGCTGCGTCCACCGTTCGCCGGCGACGAATTCCCGGTAGGCCTGGTAGGCGAGACGCGTATTGGCCACGGCGGCCTTTCCTCGGGCCTGTCGAGCGGCAGGGGTGCCCAGGGCCTTCAGGCGCATGTCGACTTCGGTGTCCATACGGGAGACGAAGAACGATGCCACCGAGTGGATCCCGGACACGTTCAGGCCGGCGGCCCTGGCCTTCTCGATACCGGCGCAGTAGGCGTTCAGGACCTCGCGGTAACGGCTGATGGAGAAGATCAGGGTGACGTTGACGCTGATGCCGGATGCGATCACCTCGGTGATCGCGGGCAGGCCCGCCTTGGTGGCCGGGATCTTGATGAGGACGTTCGGGCGCGCCACGAGGTGGGCCAGTTGCCTGGCTTCGGCGATGGTGGCCCGGGCGTTGTGGGCCAGGCGCGGGTCGACCTCGATGGAGACGTGGCCGTCGCGGCCGCCGGTGGTGTCGAAGACGGGGCGAAGGATGTCGGCGGCGTCGCGGACATCCGCCGTGGTGACAAGGCGGATGGCCTCTTCGGCGGTGACATCGAGGTTGAGGGCGGCGAGTTCGGCGAGCTCGTTGTCGTATTGGTCGCCGTGGGCGATGGCCGTCTGGAAGATGGACGGGTTGGTGGTGACACCCGTGACGTGGCGGCGGTGCACGAGGTCGGCGAGGTTGCCGGAGGTGATGCGGGCGCGGGACAGGTCGTCCAGCCAGATCGCGACGGATTCGTCGGCCAGGCGTTTGAGGTTGTCGGTCATGAGGCTGCATCTCCTGGTGGGGGTCCCGGTCGGCCGAGCCGGGGCGTTTGGGCGGTTGGGCGGACCCCGGGGCGGCGGGGAAGACGGGGCGCTACCCCGGGGAGGTTCGCGCGGAGCAGGCCAAGGCCCTGCGGGGGCTTGGTGGTGAGGTGCTCGGGCGCCGGCTGGGTCAGATCGCGCAGCCGTCGGCCGTGCAGGCGCCGGTGTCGGGAGTGGGAGGTATGCCCTGGGCCGCGACGTCTTCGAGAACCTTGCGGAAGGTGGCGGTGGACTGCGCACCACGCACGGCGAGGCGGCCGTCGAACACGAAGGACGGCACTGCCCGGACGCCGATCCGGTCCGCGTGGCGCATCTCGGCCTTGACCTCTTCGGTGCCGGTGTCGCCGGCGAGGGCGGACCTCACCTTGTCGGGGTCCATCCCCGCCTGCTGGGCGAGTGCGACGAGGGTGTCCAGGTCGGCCACATTGCCGCCGTCTGCGAGGTAGGTTCGCATGAGCGCGTGCTTGACCACGTGCTGGACGCTCGCGTCGTAGTCGCGTTCGGCGAGCCACACGAGTCGGTGTGCGGGCAGGGTGTTGACCGCGAGTGCCCGCTCCAGGTCGAAGTGGAGCCCTTCCTCAGTGGCCACGTCGGCGGTCTGCGCGTGATCGTCGCGGAAGGCGGCGCCGCCACGGGCGAGGTAGTAGTCGAGGAGCGGCTGCGGCTCGTACGGCATGTCCGGGTTGAGCTGGTAGGGGCGGTAGGACACTTCGACATCGGCCTTGCCCGGGAACTCCTCCAGGGCTCGTTCGAACCGGACCTGCCCGATGTAGCACCACGGGCAGGCGATGTCGCTGAAGATCTCGACCTTCATGTGCTTGTCCTCCCTTGTCTCTGCTGCTGTGGGTTATTGAGGTGCTCGGCGACGAGGCCGATGAGGTTGGCCTGGACCGCCGGGTTGGTCTTCGTGGCCAGCCACAGGAGGTGGAAGGCTCCTTCGAGGCGCCGCTGCCGGACGGGAACCCCGGCGGTGGCCATGGCTTGGGCGTACTGCTCGCCCTTGTCGCGCAGAGGGTCGAGTCCGGCGGTCACCACGAGTGCCGGGGGAAGGCCGGTGAGGTCCGGGGCCAGCGCCGGGGCGGCGCGGGGGTCGCTGCGGTCCTGCGGGTCGGGCACGTACTGGTCGGCGAACCAGGCGAGCAGCTCGGTGGTGAGGTAGGGGCCGTCGTCGAATTGACGGCGGCTCACGGTGTCGGCCTGTGGCGGGTACAGGGTATGCGGGACGATCAACACCTGAGTGGCGAGGGCCGCCCCGCCGGTGCGGGTCAGCCGGGCCGTGACGGCGGCCAGGGTGGCTCCCGCGCTGTCCCCGGCGACCGACAGCTTCTCCGGATCGATGCCGAACTGCGATGCGTGGGCAGCGACGTAGCAGGCCGCGGCCTCCGCGTCGTCGACGGCGGCCGGGAACGGGTGCTCGGGGGCGAGGCGGTAGTCGACCGACACCACCACATGCCCGGTGCCGGTGGCCAGGGCTCGCAGGAAGCCGTCGTGGCTGTGGTCGCCGTGGATGACGAACCCGCCGCCGTGGAAGTACACCAGCCCCGGCTACGGCCCCGTGTCGAGGACCGGCCGGTAGACCGTCAACGGGATCGGGCCGCCGGGCCCGGGCATCGTGGTGGTCGTCACCTCGGCCACGGGTGGCGGCGGTCCGATCACCGCGGTGAGAGCGGAACCGGCCCGCGCCTGTGCCGCGCTGGTGGGCGGGTGACCGCTGTTGCCGTGCGCGGCGATGACGGCGAGCGCGGCGCGGGTGTCCGCCGTGTAGTCCGGCACCGCGGGCTCGGCGGTCACGGCTGGTCCGGGGCTTCGGTGGTGCTGATGACCGCACCGGCGGTCAGGGTTCGGTGCACGGGGCAGTGCTCGGCGATCTCCATCAGGCGCCTGCGCTGGTCGGCGTCGAGGTCGCCGTCGAGGCGAATTCTCCGGGTGATCCGGGAGACGAGGGCGCCCGGGTTGCCGTTGTCGCACTCGGCGCGGTCTGCGGCGTGGACACGCTCGTGGCGCAGGGAGACGGTCACCTGGTCGAGGGGCCAGCCTTTGCGGTCGGCGTACATGCGCACCGTCATGGAGGTGCAGCTGCCGAGGGCGGCGAGGAGCAGGTCGTAGGGGCCGGGTCCGGTGTCCTGGCCGTCGGGTTGGGGCTCGTCGGCGGCCAGGAGGTGCCGGCCGGCTCTGACCGACTGGCCGTAGGGCCGGACTCCGTTCTCGGCCACGACGACGAGTCCGCGCTCCAGTCTTCCGAGGCAGGCGGACAAAGTGGTCACCGGTGGGGTGGTGGCGTGTTCGGTCATGACGGTGTCTCCATGGGTTCGTCGGGGTGGCGGGGTGTCACCTGGTCGCCGTCACGCCTTGGCGGACGCGGCCGGACCGGGTCGGGTGTAGCGGGTGGCCCAGGCGGCGAGGACTGCGGCGATGTACTCAGCGTCCGCACGCTCACTGAGCAGGTGGTCGGCCCCTGGCAGGGTGACGTAGGACTTGGGGTGGCGGGCGGTCTGGAAAATCTGCCGTGCGTTGTCGACGCTGACGGTCCGGTCGATCGGTGAGTGCATGACGAGCAGGGCCGCGTTCAGGGTGCGGATGCGCATGGCCTGGGGCTGGGCGAGGAGGTCGTCGATGAACTGCCGGCGGATACGGAAGAGCCGGCCCGCCAGGCCGACGTCCGCTTCGCCGTGCCGGGTGATCTCCGCCTGCTGGGGTGCGAATTGGCGGACCACGTGGCGGGGTTCGGCCGGGGTTCCGATCGTCGCGACCGCCCTCACCTCGGGGATGCAGTGGGTGGCGGCGATCACGGCGGCGCCGCCCAGCGAGTGCCCGATGAGCAGGGACGGGGCCCGGTGGTTCTCGCGGAGGTGGTCGGCGGCGCGGACGACATCGGCGACGTCGGAGCTGAAGGTGCTGTCGGCGAAGTCGCCGCCGGAGTGGCCGAGGCCGGTGAAGTCGAAGCGCAGCACCGCGAGGCCGTACGCGGTGAGGGCTTTGGAGATGCGGGCCGCGGCGTGGCTGTCCTTGCTGCAGGTGAAGCAGTGCGCGAACACCGCGTACGCCGTCGGGGTGCCCGCGGGCAGTTCGAGGGTCGCCGCCAGTGGCGCTCCCTGGGAGCCCGGGAACGTGAGGTTGCTGCTGGGCCTGGTCACCGCCGTCCTCCTTCTTCGTGGTCTCGGCCCTGGACGCCGGCCTGCCTGTGCGGCGGGCGGCGCGGGTGGGCTGTCAGAAGGCGTGGGCCGGGGCGTTGACCTCGGCCAGGACGACGAGTTCGGCCAGCAGGGCGCGCAGCAGGCTCTCGGTGATGTCGTCGCCGGTGAAGTTGCCGTCTGCGTCGAAGCGGTGGTGGGACTGGAAGACGGTGACCTCCGGGTGGGAGACCACCGGGGTCTGGACGCGGTGGAGGATCTGGCGCAGGACGAGCTGGCCGCGGGCGGTGCCGAACTGGGAGGGGGAGGCGCCGAGGATGGCGGTGGGCTTGCCGCGCAGCGCGTGCTGGCCGGCGGGGCGGGAGAGCCAGTCGAGGGCGTTCATCAGGACGCCGGGGATGGCGGAGTTGTACTCGGGGGTGGCGATGATGACGCCGTCGGCCTCCCGCACGCGGCGGCGCAGGTCGGCGACCGCGGCGGGTTCGGGGCCGCTTTCGAGGTCCTGGTCGAAGTAGGGCAGGGTGCCGAGTCCGTCGTAGAGGTCGATGGTGACGTCGGCCGGGGCGAGGGTCTGGACGGTGCGCAGCAGGCCGGTGTTGTGGGAGGTGCGGCGCAGGCTGCCGGAGATGGCGAGGAAGGTCAGGTCGGACATCGCGGGGGTGCTCTTTCGGTGGCTGCGGGAGGGCGGGGTGGGGCCGGCCCGGCACCGCGGTCGGTGCGGGGCCGGCCTGTGGTCCGCGGTGGCGTGCGCCTTGCAGGGCGACGACGTGGGCCCGTGGACGGCTAGGTCACATCGGGTAGACGGGCTGGTGGGCGCGGACGGTGATCCAGCGGGTCTCGGTGAAGGCCTCGATGTTGGCCTCGCCGCCGAAGCGGGCGCCGGTGCCGGACCAGCCGACGCCGCCGAAGGGGATGAGGGCGTCGTCGTTGATGGTCTGGTCGTTGATGTGCACGAGGCCGCTCGGGATGCGCTCGGCCAGGTCCAGGCCGGCCATGACGTCACGGGTGAGGATGGCGAGGGAGAGGCCGTACTGGTCGTCGGCGGCGAGCTGCGCGGCCTCGTCCACGGTGGTGAAGGTGCGGATCGGGACGACGGGGCCGAAGACCTCGTCGGCGTAGGCGGGTGCGTCGTCGGGGACGTCGACGAGGACGGTGGGGCGGTAGAAGAGGTTGTCGTAGGTGCCGCCGGCCAGCACGCGGGCGCCGGCTTCGATGCTGGCGGTGACCTGGGAGTGGATGAGGTCGCGCTGGTGGGCGTTGATGAGGGGGCCGAGGTCGACGTCGGAGGCGGCGGGGTCGCCGACGGTGAGCTGCTCGGCCTTCGCGGCGAGGCTGGCGGTGAACTCCTCGGCGATGTCGGCGTGGACGAGGATGCGGCCGGTGGCCATGCAGACCTGGCCCTGGTTGAAGAAGGAGCCCCACGCGACCGTGGACACGGCGCGGTCCAGGTCGGCGTCCGGGAGCACGATCATCGCGTTGTTGCCGCCGAGTTCGAGGTGGGCGCGCTTGACGCCGCGGGCGGCGGCTTCGCCGACCTTGCGGCCGGCGCCGGTGGAGCCGGTGAAGGAGATGACGCGCACGTGCGGGTCGTCGACCAGCGCGGCGCCGGCGGCGCCGTCGCCGGGGACCATGGTGAGGACGCCCTGCGGCAGGCCTGCCTCTTCGAAGATCCGCATAATGATGACGCCGCCGGACACGGCGGTGCGGGGATCGGGCTTGAGGACGACGGTGTTGCCGAGCGCGAGGGCCGGGGCGACGGAGCGAATCGCCAGGATGAGGGGCACGTTGAAGGGCGAGATGACGCCGACGACGCCGGCGGGCATCCGGCGGGTCATGCTCAGGCGCGGCTCTGTGGAGGGCATGACCTGTCCGATCGGGTGCGAGCAGAGCACGGCGGCCTCGTAGCACTCCTGCTCGGCCTGGTCGGTCTCGAAGACGGCCCGGGCGCGGGTGCTGCCGCTCTCGCGGATCAGCCAGTCCTGGATCTCGGGCGCGGTGGCGGCGAACAGTTCGGCCGCGCGCCGCAGGATGGCGGCGCGTTCGGTGTGCGAGATGGCGGCCCAGGCGCGCTGGACCTCGGCGGCGCGGGAAGCGGCGCGGGCGATGTCGTTCGCGTCGCCGGAGCCGATGTGCTCCAGGGTCTCTCCGGTCGAGGGGTTTATGACGGCGGTCTTGCCTCCGGCGGCGTCGTGCCAACCGTCGATGTTGATCTTTCCGGACCACAGGACGGGGTCGAACAGGTTCATGGCTTTCCTCGAAATCGTGGTGAGTCCGCTCAGAGGGCGGGACACGTGGTGGTTGAGCGGGCCGGGGACGGCCCGCCCGGTGGCTCGGGGGTAGCGGCCGGGCGGGCCGGGTCCGCGCGGCGGGCCCGGCTACGGGGGTGCCGGTCCTGCCGCGCGGAGTCACAGGGTCAGCGCGTGGCGCGGTACGCCTGCTTGATCACGTCCGTGACCGCGGCGGGGTGGCTGACCATGACGGCGTGGGAGCTGCGGACCTCGGTGACGTGGGCGCCGGCGCGCTTGGCCATGAAGCGCTCCAGACTCGGGGCGATGGCGTGGTCGTTGGTGGCGACCACGGCCCAGGACGGGATCGTCTTCCACGCGGCGTGCTCGGCCGGCTGTCCGAACGCCTCAGCGGCGATGGGTCGCTGGGAGGCGGCCATGAGGGCCGCGGTCTTCGCGTGCACGTCACCGGCGAACGCGTCGGCGAACCTGGCAGGGTCGAGCATGACCTCGGTGCCGGTGATCCCGTCGGGCCGGGTGAACTGGAACACCTGCTGCGGCAGCGGCGGCACGCTCGCGTCCGGGTGCTTCTCCAGCAGCCCGCCAAGCGTCTCGCCCTGGTCAGGTGCGAAGGCGGCGACGTAGACCAGCGCCTTGACGTCGGGGATGTCGGCTGCCGCGTTGGTGATGACGGCGCCGCCGTAGGAGTGGCCGACGAGGATCTTCGGGCCCTTGATGGCCTTGAGCAGACCCTCCAGGTAGGCGGTGTCGTAGTCCAGGCCGCGCAGCGGGTTGGCGATCGCCTGGACCGGGAAGCCCTGGTGGCGCAGCTGGGCGGCGGTGTCGTTCCAGCCTGAGGCGTCGGCGAACGCCCCGTGGACGAGCACCACGGTGGGCTTGGGCGCCGAGGTGCCCTGGTCCTCCGCGACGGCGGGCGACAGGGAGGTGAGGGAGGCGACCACCGCCGCCGCGGTGGCGGCGACTGCGGCGGCACGACCGGTGTGCTTCTCGGTGCTCATGAGATTCCTTGCATGTTTCATGCGGCGCACGCCGCGAATGGATGGCCGGACCGCGTCTGCTTCCGCTCCCGGCATGGGGATGGGCGGCAGCCTTGTATCTGCTGCCCCAGTGGCGCGCTGTCCCGGTGGAACAACCATGCACCACAAGTTTCGTTACAGTCAATTAGTGAAACTAAACTGCTTACTGCGCGACCCGAAACTGGCTAGTGTTGATGCCGACAGGAAGGGACATGCCGTGAGCAGCAAGGACCAGACGACCGCGAGCCGCACACGCCGCCCGCGCCCCAAGGCGGGGACGGAGGCGGCCGCGCCCGAGCAGGAGCGCACACCCCACCCCGGTGGCAGGCCACGGGACCCGGCGATCGAGGGGGCGATCCTCCAGGCCACCCGCAACCGCCTGGCCACCGACGGCTACTCGCGGATGACGATCGGGGACATCGTCGCCGACGCCGGCGTCACCCGCCCGACCCTCTACCGGCGCTGGCCGAACAAGTACGAGCTGGTCGTGGACGCGCTCCACTACGGCCTGCAGCAACGGGAGGCCGCCTTCCCGCCGATGGAGCTGGAGCGGATGACTCCCCTGGAGGCATTCACCGAGGCCGTCCGGCGCCTCGACCCCCGGGCCAACAATGAGCGCGCCATGGCTCTGATCGGCAACTTCATGGGCGAGACCGAGCGCGAACCGGGCCTGTTCGAGCATCTCATCGAGCACGGCAACAAACCGCGCTGCGAGGAACTGCTCCTGACCCTGCGCCATCTCCAGGACAAGGGTGCGGTGCGCCGTGACGTCGACCTCGACACGCTGGTCAGCCTGTGCCTGGGCAGCTACTTCGGTGACTACCTGCGCACCGGCCAGAAGACCCCCCGCGACCTGGCCGACCGCGTGGTGGCCACCATGTGGCCAACGATCAGGACGGACGAGCATGAGTAGCCTCCATCAGGCGGAAAGACCGTGCCGACTCCTGGATGCCGGGCACGTGCGGCAGCCGTGAGACGGCGACGCGAAGCGGGGCCTGCGCACGCCCGGTGCGACGACGCGCGCAGGCATCCGCAGTCAGTCGCCCTCGGCCGCCGCAGTGATCAGGCGGGCGATCTCCTCACTGCGCCCGAACATCGCGGCGTGGCCCGCCGCAACCTCCACCGAGACGGCGCCGATCCGCGCCGCCATCTCCCGCTGCCCCCACGCCGGTACCATCCGGTCCCCCGTGGCGACGGCGAAATAGCACCGCACCGCCTTCCAGCCCGGCGGGCCCGCCTTCTCCGTCAGGGCGGCCAGCGCCACCGGCCGCTGAGATGCCGCCAGCCCGCTCGCGGTCTCCGCGTCGACATCGGGCGCGAACATGGTGCCGAACTGGCTTGGATCGATGAGCAGTTCGATGTTCGGCAGCCCGTCGCACCCGGGGATCTCGCCGGGCGGAACCGGCAACGGCAGCGGCTGGGTGATCCTCGCGGCCGGTCCGCCGTACCTCGCGTCCAGGTCCGAACAACTCTCCCCTTCCTCGGGAACAAACGCCGCGACGAACACCAACGCCGTGACGTCGCCCAGGCCGGCGGCCGCCTCGGAGATCACCGCGCCGCCATAGGAGTGGCCGACCAGGACGACCGGCCCCGGCACGCTGGTCAGCAGACACCGCAGATAGAGGGCGTCATGGCGAAGCCCGCGCAATGGGTTGGCGATGGCCACCACCGGATAGCCGCGCTCCTGCAGGATGCGCGTGACCCCAGCCCAACTGGAAGCGTCGGCGAACGCGCCGTGGACCAGCACGATCGCAGTCCTGTTCATGTCACTGCCTTTCTGGGGATCGGTCGATGAAGATCCGAGCGGACTCGGCCACCTGGTCAATGGGCTTCGATGTCGCGCCTGGAAGTCGCAGGGACGGTGTTCGCCGACGTTCGTCCACGCAAGCGGCGGCATCATCCGGCACAGAAAAGATCGCGGAGCCGACTTCCGGCGCGATGATCACGCCCGCAAGCCCCATCGCGGTCGCGACGAGCATCGCGTTCACCGATGCCGACAAAGGACTCCGCGAAGTACCCGCCCACTCACTGAGGGCCATGCCTGCTCCTTCCCTGCCGCTCGCAGCGCCGACAGCTGATTCACCCGATGGGCAGTGCCCAACGAGGACACTCGACCGGCCGCATTCGCTTCGACTAGCGCTTCCGGATCGCCGGTGAACTACCGGGAGCCCGGTGAGTCCTCGATCACAGGCCCCCGCCACTCGCTACGGGCGAGGCTGGCGACAGGGCTGCGATCCTGGCCGTCGGTCACGCAAAGCGATGCACACACGGCTTGCCTGACGTCCCCTCATGACCGGTGCGTCGTAGCCGTGATCACACTCTCCCCGCGCCACTGAACGCCGACTGAATGCCCGCCGAACGCCTCGGTCGCACGACGACCGCAGGCAACAGCCCGCCCCCGGTTCGCGCCCCTGGACCTCGGCCGGGGCGGCGCAATTTCACAAGATCATCACCGCGACCACTACGCTGACGAAGTTTCGCTACACACATGTCGAAGTTCGGAGGACCCGTGGGTCACATCGAGGCACCCCGGTGCTCGCCCGACGCGGTTCGGTTCACGCTCCTCAGCGGAGTCGAAGCGCACCGCGGCGGCCAGCGGCTGCACCTGGGGCCGCCGCAGCGCAAGGCGGTGCTGTGCGCGCTTGTCTTCCGCCGCCGCCAGTGGGTGTCGGCCCAGAGCCTCCTCGACGCCTTGTACGAGGAATCCGTCCCGGCCAGCGGCATCGGCGTGATCCAGACCCACGTGGCCGGACTACGCCGGGTCCTCGAGCCCGAACGCAAACCGCGCACCCCACCCGCAGTACTGTTGTCCGGCCACGGCGGCTATCAGCTGCAAATCGGCGGCGAGCAGACCGACCTGGGCGAGTTCGACCGCCTGGTCGCCGAAGGCGAACGCTCCCGCGACCGATCCGACTTCACCGGCGCCGAACAGGCCTACGCCCGGGCGCTACGGCTGTACAGCGGCGAACCGCTGGCCGGCATACCCGGCCCCTACGCCGCCATGTGGCAAACGGCCCTGACTGAACGCCACCTGGCCGTCCTGGAAGACAGCCTGGATGTCGCCCTCACCCTGGGCCGGTGCGACGCGGTCATCGACAAGTTGCGGGTGCTGACCACCGAACACCCGCTGCGCGAACGCTCGCGCGCCCTGCTCATGCGCGCCCTGCACCTTCGCGGGCGTCAGTCCGACGCCCTGGAGGTCTATGCCCGGACCCGCCGGCTCCTCGTGGACGAGCTCGGCGTCGAGCCGGGCCACGAACTGCGCACTCTGCACAGCCAGATCCTGTCCGGCCGCGCTCCGGCGGCAGACCTGACAGCACTCCCCGACCCCGTCAGTGCAGCCGCGCCGACCGCCACTCCGAGCACGCCTGGCAAGACCTCCCCCGACCAGCCCCCGCTGACCGACCGTGAGGAGCAACTGGCCACCATCCTCGCGTCGGCCGAACGTGCCGCGGCCGGCGAAGGCGGCCTGGTCACGGTCTCCGGACTCTACGGACACGGCAAGTCCCGGCTCCTCGACGAAACGGCATTCCGCATACCCGGCACACGACGGGTCAACCTCCCGCCGACGACCGCCGCAGACAATGAACCGCTCGGCCTGCTGGCCGACATCCTCGGCAGCCTCGGTCTGCGTCCGGGCGAAGGCGGAGCAACTCTCCAGACCCTGCATGCCGGAAGAACAAACCACGAACTGGCGGACCTGGTCTTCCAATCCCTGGCCGGCAGTGCTGCCGGCCAGCAACTCGTGCTGCTCGTCGACAACGTCACCTTCGTCGACGAGCAGTCGCTCCGGCTCCTCCAGATCCTGGCGCAGCACTTGCGCACCTCACGGGTCCTCCTGGTGCTCGCTCTGGAGGAACAGCCGTGGGATCCGGTGGCAGTCCAGTGGAACGCCGCACTGGAGAAGGCCGCCTCCGCGGTCCTGCACCTGGGCAAGCTCAACGAGTCCGCGATCACCGAACTCGTGGCCGGCCGTCCGGGCGTGGACCGCCCCGAGGAACTCGCCACGAGCATCCACCAGGCTACGGCGGGCATCCCCTTGACCGTCGTCGCGCTGATCACCGATCAGTCGAATCTGCCCGACCCGCAGAACGTTCCGGCGTTTCCACCGGAGGGCCGGTTCACGCGGGCGCTGTCGCAGGTACTGGAGCACTACGAAGCCAAGCGTGCGATGCTGCTGCGGGCTCTGGCCGTGCTGCACGACGACCGGCCGACGCTTGAGGTCATCGCCGCGGCGTGCGAGGAGCCCGTGGCGTCTGTCCGGGACAAGTTCGAGCGCATGGTGACGGTCGGCATGCTGGCCTCGGTCAACCCCCCGCAGTTCCGCCACCCCGTGGTCGCCAACGCCATGCGATGGCTCATCACACCGCAGGAGACCACGCGCTTTCGCGTCGCGGCCGCCCAGCACGCCCGACTCTCCGGGCACAGCGCCCGCCGGATCGCCCACTACCTGGACGACCTCGCCGGCCCGCAGTGGTCCCACTGGACCTCCGTCCTGGTGGAGGCCGCCGATGAGTGCCTGCGTGACAACCTGGTTCAAGAAGCCCTGCGCCACCTCCAGGCCGCCCTGCGGGTCGCCGCCCCCGAGGAGCGCGACACCGTCCTCGTCAAGCTCGGGCAGCTGGAACTGTGGGTGAACCCGGCCGCGTCACTGGCCCACCTCGACGAGGCGCTCAAGACGCAGCGGGCCGCGAAGACGGCCCCCACCGCAGTGATCCCGCTCGCATGGACCATGGCCTCGCACCGCCAGGCCCAGGCCGCGCTCGCGCTCATGGACGAAGTGATCGCCGAGACCGAGCGGCAGTACCCGACGACGGCGAAGGCCATCCGAGCCTCCGCCTGGATGGTCGGTGCGCTCACCTACGAAGGCTGGGCATCGTACGTACAGCGGCTGCGTGCCGAGCAGACGGCCGGCACCGGCGCCCACGACCCCATCGCGGCCGCCGCCCTCACCTGGGATGACGCGTTCAACGTCCGGTGCAGCGCGCAGGAAGCGATGGCCCGCTTCCCCTCAGAGGGCAACGAGGACGGGGCGTGGGGGAATCTGCCTCGGGAGGTGGTCGGCATCCTGACCCACATCGCCGTGTGGGCCGATGACCTCACCCTCGCCGCCCAGCTCAGTGACCAGAACGATGACCGATATTTCGGCACCATCGACATCTACCGGCGCGTCCTGCTTTCGGAGATCCTCATACGCTGCGGCGACTACCAGAGGGCACTGGACGAGTGCGCCCCGGTGGCCGGCCTGCCGCTGGATCAGGTCCCGCGGCGCCCCGCCGCGCTGGTCGCCCAGTACGCCCATGCTCTGCTCGGCCTGGGCCGAGTCGACGAGGCCGAGCAGTGGCTGGACAGTGTGACCGAACACGCGAACCCCGAGGCATGGGAGTGGACGGTCGTGAAGTACGTGCGCGCCCTGATCTGCTCGGCCCGCGGACAGGCTCGCCAGGCCGCCGCACACTTCCTCGACTGCGGCCGGCGCAACGCCGCCTGGGGCCTGAACAACCCCGCCTACATCGCCTGGCGCTCATCCGCCGCGATGGAACTGCTCAAGATCGGCGAACACGAACGCGCCCGCGAACTCGCGGCGGCCGAACTCGCCATCGCGCAGCGCTGGAACACCCCCTTGACCATCGGACGCGCCTGGCGGGCCGTCGCACTGACCTCTCCCGAAGCCGTCACTCTGCCCCTGCTGGAGCAGGCCGTCGGCCACCTGCGCCGCAGCGAGACTCTGATCGAACTCGTCCCCGCCCTCTTGGACCTGGCCCGAACCTGCGTCAAGATCGGCGACACCCGGCGTGCCCGCGAGCTCCTGCTGGAGGCACGCGGCCTTGCCGACCCCCGAGGCATGGCTCTGCTCACCATCCAGATCGACGCCCGACTCGATGAGATCCCCCGGCCCGACGACGCGGTGCCGACACCCTGACGGCGGCGTTGGACCGACGTTGAGACGGGATTCAGCCTGCCCGAACAGGGTGGATCCATGAACCTCCTCACAACGGCGGCCAGGCGCTCGGTTGTCCCACACAAACCGCGTGTCGACGCGCCCATGGAATCGTCCGCCCGCACCACCACCTCGCGCGGGCGGACGAAGGCCCGTCCTCCGAAACCTGGGACGCCGGTGAGTTGCCCCGCGCCAGGCCTCCTGCCCGCCCCCCTGGGCTCCGCCGCTCTCCACATGCAAACCCCGCTCGCCGCCGTCAGCACGCCGAGGCCCGCCTACGGCCCCAGCGCCATGGCATGCGAGCGCCCCGGCGAGCCGGCCGACCTGCCGGAGATGCCCGACCCGTACGCCGTCCGCTATCGCGACGCCCGCGACCTCTCCCGGACCCTGCTGGGTCGGCTGACGGAGCTGGAGAAGGACACCCCGGCCCACTCCCACGTGCGCGGGGCACTGATCGAACTCAACCTCTCCCTCGTCAGGTTCGCCGCCCGCCGCCTCGGCACTCGACCGGAGACATACGAGGAGGTCCTGCAGGTCGGAACAATCGGCCTGATCAACGCCGTCGACCGCTTCGACCCGGCACGAGGCGTGGAGTTCGCCAGCTTTGCGATGCCCACCATCGTCGGCGAGATCAAGCACTTCTTCCGCGACTCCACGTGGGCTGTCCACGTGCCCCGACGCCTCCAGGACCTGCGTTCCACACTGGCCGACGCCCGGGCCCACCTCGAGCAGAACCTCGGACGCACCCCGAGCATGGCAGAACTGGCCGAACACCTCTCGATCGGTCCAGCAGACGTCTCTGATGCGCTCACTGCCGCCAACGCCTCCACCGCCGCCTCGCTTGACGCACTCCTGGACGCCGGGTCCCGACAGGCCGATCTCGAGCGCGGTTTCGGCTTCGACGATGCCCGCTTGCCTTTGGTCGACGAGCTTCTGTCGCTGCGCCCGTTGATCGCCGGCCTCACCGGACGCGAGCGCCTGATCCTTCACTTGCGCTTCATCGAGGAACTGCCCCAGACCGCCATCGCCCAACGCCTCGACATCTCGCAGATGCAGGTCTCCCGACTGCTCTCCCGCATCCTTTCCACCCTGCGCACCGGCCTGATCGGCGAGCAGGCTACGCCCCGCCCCTGAACCGTCCACGGGCTTCGAGAGCAGCGGCAACCGAGTGCCCGTGGAGCCGGGGTTGGCCGGCGACCCGGCTCACTGAGCGTCCACCGCCTCGTCCGGTGTTGCAGTCAGGAGCCGCTGGTGTCGAGCTCGTCGAGGACGTGTCGGGCGATGGCAAAGGCCGTGTTGGCGGCGGGGACACCGCAGTAGACGGCGGTCTGCAGCAGGACCTCGCCGATCTCCTCACAGGTCAGGCCGTTGGTGAGAGCGGCGCGCACGTGCAGGGCCAGCTCCTCGTGGTGGCCTCCGGCGACCATGGCGGTGAGGGTGACGCAGCTGCGGGAGCGTCGGTCCAGGCCCGGCCGGGACCAGATCTCTCCCCAGGCGTAGCGGGTGATGAAGTCCTGGAACTGTGCGGTGAAATCAGTGGTGCGTGCCACTGCCTGGTCGACGTGGGAGTCGCCTAGGACGGCGCGGCGCACCTGCATGCCTACGGCGTGCCGGTCGGCTGCACCGTCGGCGGAGGCCGCAGTCGTGGCGAAGTGGGCGTGGAGGGCGGCGGTGACAGGGCCGGGTTGTTCGACGCCGGCGAGGTGGGCGGCCTCGCGCACCTCGGTGAGTGCGGCGTCGGGGATGTTGTCGGCGAGTTGTCGGGCGTGGGCCGGTGGGGTGGCCGGGTCCTGGCGTCCCGCAACGACCAGCGTGGGCGCGGTGATCCGCAAGAGATCGTCGCGCAGGTCGTAGTCGGCGAGGGCGTCGCAGCAGGCGGCGTAGCCGGCAGGGTCGGCGGCGGCCAGGTCGGCGAGCAGGGTCGCGCCGTACGGGGTGGCGGCGGTGGCCGGTTCGGCGAACCAGCGGCTGGGGGTGGTGGCGAGCAGCGGTTCGGTGCCTTGCTCGCGGACCAGGCGGGCCCTCTCGTGCCAGGCGGCGGGTTCGCCGAAGTGGGCGGAGGAGCACATAAGGGCGAGGGTGGAGATGCGGTGGGGGTGGTGGATGGCGAGGTGGGCGCCGATGGCGCCGCCGAGTGAGATGCCGGCGTAGTGGAAGGCGGGCCAGCCGTGGTGATCGGCGAGGTCGAGCACGAGTTGTGCGAGATCGGCCACGGTGGTGGCCCCGGGGGCCGGGTTCGGCAGGACGGTGGTGGGCGTGCTGCCGTGGCCGGGCAGGTCGAAGCGGAGCACCCGGTGGGTGCGGGCGAGTGCGTTCAGCTGGGGAGCCCAGACGGCCAGTGAGGTACCCAGCGAGGGGCCGAGGATCAGCGGCGGCGCGTCGGTGGGGCCGTCGAGGTGGTGGTGGAGCAGACGCGGGTGATGACTCACGGGTGTTTCCTTCTGCGGCACGTCGGGGTGCCGGGTGGTGGCTCAGTGCTGCGCGGGCGGGGTACGCAGGGAACGGTCGACGAGGGCGGTGGCGGAACCGAGGTAGTGGGCGGGGTCGGCGAGTTCGGCCAGTCGGCCTTCGGGCAGGGCAAGCCCGGTAAGGGCTGGATCCTGGCGTAGTGCCTGGTAGAGGGGGATGCCCTGTTCGGCGGCGCGGTGGGAGGCGCGGGTGAGGAGGTCCTTGGCCGGTCCGCGTCCGATCAGTGGGGCCAGGGCGATGCCGATCCGCTCGGAGACGATCAGCCCTTCGGTGAGGTCGAGGTGGGTGCGCATCCGCTGCGGCATGACCCGGAGTTGCTCGGCGAGTTCGGCGGCGCCGCGGGCGGCGCCGCCGGTCAGCCTGAGAGCCTCGCGCAGGGTCTGCCATTCGGCGTGCCAGGCGCCGGAGGGTCGCTCGTCCTCGGCAGTCATCGATCCGAGCAGGATCGCGGCGAGCGCCGGTAGCCGGCGGGCAGCTGAGGCGATCAAGGTGGCGTGGACCGGGTTGTTCTTGTGCGGCATGGCCGAGGATGCTCCGCCACTGCCTTCGGTGACCTCGGCGATCTCGGTGCGGGAGAGAACAAGAACGTCGGCGGCGATCTTGCCGAGTGCCCCGGCGGTGAAGGCCAGCGCGGCGCCGAGATCGGCGATCGGGGCGCGCAGGGTGTGCCAGGGCAGTGCGGGCTCGGCGAGCCCGGTCTCGGTGGCGTACTCGGCCAAGAGCCGCAGTCCGATGTCGCCGCCTGCAACGGGAGTCCGGTCGGCTTCGGCGTAGGCATGGAAGGCGGCCAAGGTGCCTGCAGCGCCGCCGAGTTGGACGGGCAGCGATTGCCGGACGGCCTGCAGGCGGGCATCGGCATCGAGGACCAGGGAGCGCCAGCCGGCGACCTTGAGGCCGAAGGTGGTGGGGACGGCGTGCTGGGTGAGGGTGCGGCCGGGCATCGGGGTGTCGCGGTGCTCGGCGGCGATGTGGGCCAGGGCGGCGGCGGTGCGCTCCAGGTCGGCACGCACCGGGGGGAGGGTGCGGTGGGTGACCAGCATGGCGGCGGTGTCGAGAATGTCCTGGCTGGTGGCACCGCGGTGGACGTAGGCGGCCGAGCCCGGATCCCGCATCGCGACGGTCGTGGTGAGGTCGGCCACGAGCGGGATCACCGGATTGCCACCGGAGCCGGCGCGCCGGGCGAGATCCGGCAGGTCGTAGCTGTCGGCGGTGCAGGCCGCGCCGACCGCCCGGGCGGCCCGGGCGGGGGCTAGGCCGACGGTGACCTGGGCGCGGGTGAGGGCCGCCTCCGCGTCCAGCATGGCCTGCAGAAAGGCGGCGTCACCGGTGGCGGTCTCGGCCGCCGAGCCGGCGTATCCCGGGGAGAGCAGGCCGAGGACGGCGCCCGGTGAGGAGTTGCCGGCGCGGTTGTCAGGCGAACTCAAGGAAGACCGTCTCCTCGTCCGGTCCGTCCCCCGCCTGGAGGCGGATGTCGAAGTGGTACACCCCGTCGCGTTCGGCCGTGGCGACCAGGGTTGCCCGGCGCTCGGTGGGCAGTTCGCCGAGCACCGGGTCCGCGGCCAGCGCCGTCACCTGCTCGGGCAGGTAGATACGCGTGTACAGGTGCTGCAGCAGGCCGCGGGCGAAGACGCACACCGCCAGGTAGGGCGTCGCACCGTCGCGGTGGGCACCCGGTGCGAGCGTACGCAGGGTCCAGCCACCGTCGCTGCCTGTGGCGACACGGCCGAAGCCGGTGAAGTCCACACCGGTGCGGCCCAGGACGGCGCCGGTCCCCGGGTCGCGGCGCAGCGACCCGGGGACGCCGGTCAGGCTGCCGTCCGGGGCGGCCTGCCAGAACTCCAGGAGCGCGTCGGGTACCGGGGCACCGGCGCCGTCGAGGACGCGTCCGCGGATGGTGATGGTGGCGGGGTGGCCGGTGGGGGCTATCGTCTCGCCGCCGGTGAACGGCAGGGCGTAGCCGTAGAAGGGGCCGATGGTCTGCGAGGGGGTCGGGGGAAGATGGATCATTGGCGGCCTTCTTCGGTCCAGGTGGCGGCGGGGCCGTCGAGGACGATGTCCCAGCGGTAGCCGAGCGAGCATTCGGCGACGGACAGGTTGTGGTCGTAGGTGGCGACCAGGCGCCGGCGGGCGGCGGCGTCGGTGACGGAGTGGAGGATGGGGTCGTAGGGGAAGAGCGGGTCGCCGGGGAAGTACATCTGGGTGACGAGGCGCTGGGTGAAGGCGGTGCCGAAGAGGGAGAAGTGGATGTGGGCGGGCCGCCAGGCGTTGGTGTGGTTGCGCCAGGGGTAGGGGCCGGGCTTGACGGTGGTGAAGCAGTACAGGCCCTGGTCGTCGGTGAGGCAGCGGCCGGCGCCGGTGAAGTTGGGGTCCAGTGGGGCGGGGTGCTGGTCGCGCTGGTGGGTGTAGCGGCCGGAGGCGTTGGCCTGCCAGATCTCCACCAGCTGGCCGGTGACGGGTCGGCCGTCGCGGTCGAGGACGCGGCCGGCGACAGTGATGCGTTCGCCGACCGGCTCGCCGGTGTGCTGGCGGGTGAGGTCGGAGTCGAGGTCGGTGATGTCGGTGACGCCGAAGGCGGGGCTGGTCAGTTCGACGGCTTCGGGGTCGTGCACGGCGACCAACGGGCCCAGCGGGTGGCGAAGCCTGCTGCTGCGGTAGGGCGGGTAGTCGCGGTCGGGGTGGTGGCGGTGGGGGGCTCCGGCGGCGCGGGTTTTGGCGTAGGAGTCGCGCAGGTCGGCAATCTCGCGGTTGATGGCGGCCTGGCTGACCGGCTCTCGCGCGGGTGGGGGTGCGGCGGTCATGAGGTTGGGTCCTTCTGCGGGCGGGGTCGGGTCAGCGTTCGAGGACGATGGCGAGTCCCTGTCCGACGCCGATGCACAGCGAGGCGAGACCCTTGCCGGAGCCGGCGGCGGCGAGCTGGTGGGCAACGGCACCGGTGAGGCGGGCGCCCGACGCCCCGAGGGGGTGACCGATGGCAATGGCTCCGCCGCGCGGGTTGACGATGACCGGGTCGAGGTCGGACAGGGCGGCAAGGCAGCCGAGCGCCTGCGCGGCGAACGCCTCATTCAGCTCCACGGTCTGCAGGTCTCCGAAGCCGGCACCGACCTTCGCCATCGCCTTGGTGATGGCGTCGACCGGGCCGAGGCCGAAGTACTGAGGCTCGATCGCGGAGACCGCCGAGGTGCGGATGCGGGCCAGCGGCTCGCGGCCGATCGCGGCAAGACCTGCCTCGTCAGCGAGCAGCAGGGCGGCCGCGCCGTCGTTGAGCGGGGAGGAGTTGCCGGCGGTCACGGTGCCGCCGGTGCGGAAGGCCGGCTTGAGGTGGGCCAGTGCCTCCATGGAAGTGTTGTCGCGGATGCCCTCGTCGCGGGAGAGCACCACTCCGTCGACCGGCGCGATCTCGTCGTCGTAGAGGCCGTCCTGCCAGGCGCGGGCCGCCTTCTGATGGCTGGCCAGGGCGAAGGCGTCCTGTGCGTCGCGGCTGATGCCGTACTTGTCGGCGATCAGCTCGGCTCCCTCACCGAGTGCGACCGTCCACTCGTCGGGCATCCGGGGGTTGACCAGGCGCCATCCGAGGGTGGTGGAGGAAAGCTGCGCATGGCCTGTCGGGAAGGCCCGCTCGGGCTTGGGGAGCACCCAGGGAGCGCGGCTCATCGACTCCACGCCGCCGGCGATGACGACGGAGGCATCGCCCAGGGCGACGGCGCGGGCGGCCTGGATGACCGCCTCCATGCCGGAGCCGCAGAGCCGGTTGACGGTGGCACCGGGCACGGTGACGGGAAGTCCGGCGAGCAGCGTCGCCATCCGGGCTACGTTGCGGTTCTCCTCACCGGCGCCGTTGGCGTTGCCGAGAACCACATCGTCGATGCGGGTCGGGTCCAGGTCGGGGCTGCGGCCGACCAGGGCGCGAAGCACTCCGGCGGCGAGATCGTCGGGACGTGTCCCGGAATGAGCGCCGCCGTAGCGGCCGATCGGGGTGCGGACGGCATCGACGACGTAGACGTCCCGCGGACGCTCGATCATCAAGGGGCTCCTGGGGGTAAGGGTACGGGATGGTACGAGGAGGCCCGCCGGCGCGGCGACTGTCCGGGGTACCGGGCTGGCGGGCGGCCGGCGGACGGTCAGACCGATGTCGCCAGGGCCGACACGACGCGGATGGGGGCCGCGGTGCGGGCGGCGATCTCCTCGGCGGTGACACCGGGGGCCGTCTCGACGAGGACCAGGCCGTCGTCGGTGACGTCCAGGACGCCGAGGTCGGTGATGATGCGGTTCACGCACGCCTTGCCGGTGAGCGGCAGGGTGCATTCGGCGACGATCTTCGGGCTGCCGTCCTTGGCGGTGTGCTCCATCAGCACGATGACCTGGCGCGCGCCATGGACCAGGTCCATGGCCCCGCCCATGCCCTTGACTATCTTGCCGGGGATCACCCAGTTGGCCAGGTCCCCGCGGGCCGAGACCTGCATGGCGCCCAGGACGGCGGTGTGGATGTGGCCGCCGCGGATCATGCCGAAGGAGAGCGCGGAGTCGAAGAACGCCGCGCCGGGCAGGACGGTGACGGTCTCCTTGCCCGCGTTGATCAGATCGGGGTCGACCACCTCCTCGGACGGGTAGGGACCGACCCCCAGGATCCCGTTCTCCGACTGGAGCACCACCCGGATCCCGTCCGGCACGTGGTCCGGGATCCGGGTGGGCAGGCCGATTCCGAGGTTGACGTAGTCACCGTCGTTGAGCTCCATGGCGGCGCGGGCCGCCATCTCGTCCCTGGTCCAGGCCATCAGGCGTGCACCGTCCTCTTCTCTATTCCCTTGTCCGCCGCCTGCTGGGGCGTCAGTTCGACGACGCGCTGGACGAACACGCCCGGCAGGTGGATCTCGTCCGGGTCCAACACGCCGGGCTCGACCAGTTCCTCGACCTCGGCGACGGTGATCCGCCCGGCCATGGCGGCCAGCGGGTTGAAGTTGCGGGCGGAGCGGTGGAAGACCAGGTTGCCGAGACGGTCGCCGCGGGCAGCGCGCACCAGGGCGTAGTCAGTTGTGATACCGCGCTCCATCACGTACTGGCGGCCGTCGAAGGTACGCACCTCCTTGTGCGGCGATGTCACGGCCACCGACCCGTCGGCGGCGTAGCGCCAGGGCAGGCCGCCCTCGGCGACGAGGGTGCCGACACCGGCCGGGGTGAAGAAGGCGGGGATGCCACAGCCGCCGGCCCGCATCCGCTCGGCCAGGGTGCCCTGCGGGGTCAGCTCCAACTCCAGTTCGCCGCCCAAGTACTGGCGGGCGAACTCCTTGTTCTCGCCGATGTAGGACGCGGTCACCCGCGCGATCTTTCCGGCGGCCAGCAGGATGCCCAGGCCCCCGCCGTCCGTGCCGCAGTTGTTCGACACCACGCGCAGTCCTGTGACACCGCGCTCGAAGAGCGCGTGGATCAGCACGTTCGGGACGCCGACCAGACCGAACCCGCCGACGGCGAGCGACGCGCCGTCCGCCATGTCCGCCACTGCCTCCTCGGCAGTGGCCACCACCTTGTCCATCAGCAGAGCGCTCCAATCCGTTCGTTCATCAAACTTGTGCGGCATATCGCCGCCGGTTCCCCGCCTTCGAAGCCCCTGGATCGAATCACCACCCGCCCCGCGACCCGGGCCTGGAACCCGCCTGCCGATCACCAGCCCGTAGGCCTGTCAGGGCGGCAACGCGGGGCACCCACAGTGGGCCGCCGGCAGGCCCGGCAAGGCCGTGGCCCCTGCCACGCCCCCGCGCATGACCACCGAGGCGCGACATCTTCCGGCTCCAACGGCGCATCGGTGGCGCCTACTTGGCGACCGGCCTGGCGTCGTAGGAGATGCGGCCCGCCGGCAGGTAGAACAGGGCGATCAGCCCGCCACCACGTCCCTCGGGGTAGTGCTTGCTCGCCGGCGCCGGGGCGGTCCAGCCCGCCCCCTGCCAGCCGTGCGGGCCGCGGAGCTCGGCGCCCGCGTCGATCGGGACGACCATGTTGATCTCGCCGTACGGGTGCTGGTGGAACTGGCCCCGGTAGACCGGCACGCTGTTCATGTACACCGCGGTGATACTGAAGTACTCGGTCCGCTCGGAGGGCGGCTCGATGACGCTGCGGCGGTAGTGAGGACCGTCGATCTCGACGTTCGCGGCCCACCCCTCCTCCAGCCCCTGCTTGACCAGCTTCGACAGGTCCGTGTGCAGCTCGGAGTCGGGGCCGTAGGTGGTGTTGAGCCAGGTTTCCAGTTCCTTGCCTGCGGTGCGGTTCTTGATCTCCCGCAGGAACGGGATACTGCGCTCGACGAGAGCCTGCCTGCTGTCCACGGTGTTCACCTTCTCTGTGGTGTGGGGAATGAGCTTGTGGAGTGGAGCCGCAGGCTAGTTACACCGAATCGGCGTAACTAAACATGCGGTGATCATTCGGCCTTGTCGGACCCACCTGGAAGGCGACTGGGCCCGGTGGCCTTGCGCCGCCCGGGAGCGTTGCCCGGCGGGACCGAGTGCTGCGCGGGGCAGGCGCCACGGCTGTCCCCTGGGGAAGGTTCAGGACCTGCCCGCGGCCTTCTCCATCCACCAGATGTCCCCCTCGGGGCAAGTTACTTTACAGATAGAGACTGTAACTTTTCTTTTCCGGACGGGGAAGTCCGAGCGACCGGGAAGGACACCGCGAACCTGACCGGGCTCGCTGCCGGCAGCCGGACGACCATCTCCCGGTTCCGCGTTCGACAACGTGCGTCGGACACTTGAGAGGCAGACCGTCGGCGGTGGCGGGCTGGTGAAGCTATTCCGTTCCGATCGCCGTCAGGACCGGGGTGCGGGCCGCGCGGCGCGCCGGCCACAGCGAGGCCAGGAGACCGGCGAGTGCGGCCAGGAGCAGGAGGACGACCAGGCGCCCGACGGGCACGCCGTGGTGGTAGCCGGAAAGGTGGCCGGCGATCAGTTCACCGCCGGCCCAGCCGAGGAAGACGCCCAGGGCGGTGCCCAGCACGCCGCCGAAGACGGCGATGACGACGGCTTCGGCGCGCACCATGGCGCGCACTCCCGCCCGGGTGAGGCCGATCGCCCGCAGCATGCCGATCTCGCGCCGGCGCTCGGCGACGGACAGCGCCAGGGTGTTCGCGATACCCAGGAACGCGACCGTGACGGACAGCGCGAGAAGGGCGTAGAGCAGGTTCAGCATGCGGTTGGTGCCGTCTGCGGCCGCCCGTGCCAGGTCGTCGCTGCTGTCGATGCTCAGGGCAGGGCTGTCGCCGAGGGCGTGAGTGAGGGCGAGCCGCAGCGCGGCGCTGGGGTGGTCCCGGGTGGTGAGAAGGACCTTCTTGGCGGTGTCAGGGGCCGAGGACAGGACGGCGGTGTCGATGAGGATGCCGGTCAGCAGAGTGTTGGACTCGTACACGCCCGCCACCGTCAACTGCGCGGGCCGTCCGTCCGGTAGCTGGGCGTTGAACCGGCTTCCCGCTGTCCAGCCGTAAGCGCGGGCGTCGTCGGTGGTCACCAGGACTCTCGGGCCACCGAATGCATCCGCCGACCCGCCGGCCAGACGAAGGCGCAGCATGTCGCGCACGGCCGTGGTGGGAACGGCCAGTGCGTACTGCCGGCCCTGGTTGATGGACAGTTCCGCTTCACGGATCGCTGCGGTGGCGGTGACGTCGGAGCTGGCGGCCAGGCGCTGTTCCACGGTGGCGGACAGGGGAGTGAGGTCCTGCATCGAGACGACGTAGTCGGCCTTGACGACGTGGGCGCTCTGGGCGTTGGCGGCGGCGAGGCCACCGGCCGCGATCATGGTCAGGGCCGTCACCAGGCTCACGCCGATGACCAGCGAGGCGGCGGCCGCCGCGGTCCGCCAGGGGTTTCGGGTGCTGTTGCGTATCGCCAGCCGCGCGCTGATCCCGGCCCTGCCGAGGAGGGGGCGGACCGGGGCGAGGGCTGGTGCGACCAGCATCGGCAGGAGTGCGAGCAGGCCGGCGGCGGCAAGGACGGCACCCAGTGCCACCACCGGGGCGCCGTTCTGGATGCTGTCGGTCCTCGGTCCGGCCAGCAGACAGGCCACCCCGCTGTCGGCCAGCAGGATGCCAACGAGCACGCGGGCCCTGCCGCTGCTCTTCGGTGCCGGGGCGAGAGCGGTGCGCAGGGCGGCCAGCGGCGCGATTCGGGCAGCCCTGCGGGCGGGCAGCCATGCGGCGACCAGCGTGGTCAGCACCCCCGCCAGCAGGGGGAGGACGAGCGCGTAAGCGGGCAGGCTCAGAGACCCACCGGTGGGGAGTGGGCCGCCCTTGCCCAGACCGCTGGCAAGGGGGCGCAGGCCCTGGGCGACGCCGATGCCCACCGCGATCCCGGCCAGTGACGCCACGAGCGCGACCAGAAAGGCCTCGGCCAGCACCAGACGGGTGATCTGGCGACGCGAGGCCCCGATCGCCCGCAACAGGCCGATCTGCCTGGCCCGTTGGGCGACGAGCATGCCGAAGGTGTTCGTGATCAGGAAGCAGGAGACGAACAGCGCGACGGCGGCGAAGGACAGCAACGTGGTGCGCAGCCCGGTGACCGTGCTCTGAGCGGCAAGCTGCTGGTCCCGGGTGAGGAAGGCCGCCGTCATGGTGACCGTGCCCGGGAGCGTCCGCTCCGCTGCCTGCTGCAGCTGCTCGGCCGGAATGCCGGGTGCGGCCTTGACGTGGAACTCGCTGTAGTGGCCGGGGCTGGTGAAGTGCTGCTGCGCGGTCGCGGTGTCGAACAGCACCAGGCTTCCACCGGCGGTGACGGCGGGCTCGGCCTGTGTGGTGAAGACACCGCTGATCCGCGCGGTGAGACCAGGCCCGTCCACCGAGATCCGGGCGGTGTCCCCCACATGGTAACCGCACCGTGCGGCGCTGGCCTCGTCGACGGCGATCTCGCCGCCTCCGGCGGGTGGGCGACCGCCGATGAAGGTGAATCGAGGGTCGCCTTCGCCGCTGTCTGCGTAGTTGCCCGCCCTGGCGGGGCCGCCGCGACCGGCCGGGCGGCCGTCCGGACAGCCCAGGGCCGTCGAGCCCGAGACGACGGCGAGGACACCGCCGGCCTCGGGAAGGCCCTGCACCCGCCGCAGGTCGGCCGGGGTCAGGGACGGCAGCCGGTCATCCGGCGCCGCGGCGGCTCCCCGGCCGTCCGGACGGATCACCACATCGGTGTGGGTGTACGTCTGCTGGTAGGAGCCGGTGAGCGCATCGGAGACGGTGGCGGTGAACAGGAGGATCCCGGTGACGAAGGCGACGCCGACGGTGACGGCCAGCGCAGTCAGCGCCATGCGGGACTTGTGGGCGCGTACGGTGCGCCAGGCGGTGCGAAACATGAAAGTGCGAAGTCCTGACTTGGCAGCGGGCAGCCTTGCCGGCCGCGCAGCGGTAGGGGCGGACGAAGTCAGCGCGATCGCCGGGCGTCGAGATCCTTCATCCGGTCCAGCACCGCATCCGCGGTGGGTCCGTCCATCTCGTCCACGATCCGGCCGTCCATGAGGAACACCACCCGGTCCGCGTAGGCGGCGGCGCCCGGGTCATGGGTGACCATGACCACCGTCTGCCCGAGCTCACGCACCGAGTGCCGCAGGAAGCCGAGCACCTCCGCTCCGGAGCGCGAGTCGAGGTTGCCGGTCGGCTCGTCAGCGAACACGATCTCCGGCCTGGCCGCGAGCGCCCGGGCGATGGCCACGCGCTGCTGCTGGCCGCCGGACAGCTGGGAGGGCCGGTGGGAGAGGCGAGAGGCCAGCCCCACCGTCGCGATGACGGTGTCCAGCCACTCCTTGTCGGGTGTCCGGCCCGCGATGTCGAGGGGCAGAGTGATGTTCTCCAACGCGCTCAGCGTCGGCAGCAGGTTGAACGCCTGGAAGATGAAACCGATCTCGTCCCGGCGCAGCCGGGTGAGCTGCTTGTCGTTCAGGGCGCCCAGCTCCGCGGTGCCGATGCGCACCGAGCCGCTGGTGAAGGAGTCGAGGCCGGCCATGCAGTGCATCAGCGTCGACTTGCCCGACCCGGACGGGCCCATGATCGCGGTGAACATGCCCCGACCGAAGTCCGCGTCGACCTTGTCCAGCGCCACGACCCGTGCCTCGCCGCTCCCGTATGACTTGCTCAGACCCCGCGCGCAGGCGGCGGCCTCGTTCGGCAATACGGTCGGCGCGGTCAAGGTGCTGCGTTCACGGCTCATACGAACTCCTCAGGGGCAGACGGCAGATCGACATCGACGATCCTCCCGGCACGGGCCGGGTGCGCGGATCGACCGGATGGCCGACTGCCATGCCGGAGCCTCGGTCAAACGGTGGAGGGCCGGCGGATGCGCGTGGGCGTAGCGTGGGCCGACATGTTCACCACCTCGGCGCGCGCCATGCTCGCTTCCTGGCTCCGAAGCCACCGCGGCCACGCCATCGCCGCCGCGTCGGCCCTGGCCGTGATGACCGCCGAGGCCCTCGACACCGGCTTTGCGCCCACAACCGCCGCGACGATCGCCGTCGGTCTGCTGTGCGTCGCGGCGCTCCTGGCGCCGCCCCACCATCTGACGCGCACCGGATGGGCCGCGGTCACCGCCTCCACCGGCCTGTCCCTGGTGACCGCCCACCTGGCGCACCGACCCGAGCACTCTCCCGGCACCACGGAGATGGGCGTGCTGCTGCTCCTCACCATCCGCACGATCCGCCACGAGCCCGTCCGAGGGATGATCCCGCTCGCCACCGCCGCCTATCTCGCCGCCACGCTGGTTCTGCTGCGCCTGCCCGGCTCCGAGTTCGTCAAGGCGGCCAAGTACAGCGCCCCGGTCTTGCTGCTCGCCGCCCCCGTGCTGGTCCTCCTCGGCCTCTACCTGCGCCTGCTCGATGCCACCCGTGAACGTGAGCACCAGGCCCGCCTGAACGCCCAGCGCCTCGAATACGCCCGTGAACTGCACGACTTCGTCGGTCACCACGTCACCGCCATCACCGCGCAGGTCAAAGCCGTGCGCTTCACCACCGCAAACGGCCGCCCGCCGACATCCCAGGTTCTGGACCAGGCCTTGGCCAACATCGAGGACGCCGCCGCACAGGCGACGGACTCCATGCGGGCCATGGTCACCTTCCTGCGTCAAGCGGACCGCTCTGCGCCGCTGGATGCCCCCGATGGACTGCATGGCCTGCCGGACCTCGCGGAATCCCTGCGCTCGGCCGGACCCGCCGTCCGCCTCACCATCGACCCCAGGCTGCTCGCGGCGCCCCCGGCCGACCACATCGCCTCAACGGTCCACCACATCGTCCGGGAAGCCCTGACCAACATCCGCAAACACGCCGGCCAGGCCGACACGGTCACCATCGACATCCGCCTGGCCTCGAACGATGTCGCGCTCACCGTCTGCGTCACCGACAACGCCGAGCCCCAGGCCGACACGCCGCCATGCCGAAGCCCCGACGGGTTCGGCATCACCGGACTGCGTGAGCGCGTCCACGCCCTGGGCGGACGCCTGGCCGCAGGACCCGGACCGGCCGACGGCTGGCAGGTGAGCGCCGAGATCCCCCTCAGCCGCAACGCCTCCGCAGGCCCGTCCTGACGCCTGGCACGATGGGCACCATGACCATCCGCGTCCTCCTCGCCGACGACCAGGTCACCGTGCGCGCCGCGTACCGGATGATCCTCGACTCCCAACCGGACATCGAAGTCGTCGCCGAAGCC
The DNA here is from genome assembly GCF_042896295.1 of Kitasatospora sp. NPDC001309. Taxonomy (NCBI): domain Bacteria; kingdom Bacillati; phylum Actinomycetota; class Actinomycetes; order Kitasatosporales; family Streptomycetaceae; genus Kitasatospora; species Kitasatospora sp. NPDC001309. The sequence goes on from NZ_JBIAXC010000057.1 coordinate 56,174, forward strand.
GCGACCGGAACCACCGCCGTCGCCGAAGCCCGCCGACTGCGCCCCGACGTCTGCCTGCTCGACATCCGCATGCCCGGTATGGACGGACTCGAAGCCACCCGCCTCCTCGCCGGACCCGACGCGGCACAACCGCTCAAGGTGATCATCGCCACCACCTTCGACCTCGACGAATACGTCTACAGCGCGCTGCGGCACGGAGCGTGCGGCTTCGTCCTCAAGGACTGCTCCCCCGCTTTGCTCATCGAAGCCGTCCGCGCGGCCGCCGTGGGCGGCTCGCTCATCTCCCCCTCCGTCACCGTCCGACTCCTGCGGCACATGACCGCCCAGCCCACGCGGCAGCCGGCCCGCCCCGGACCCGACGCTCCCCCGCCGCACGAGCCACTCACCCCTCGCGAACAGGACGTCGTCGCCATGGTCGCCCGAGGCCTGACCAACGACGAGGTCGCCGCCGCCCTCTACGTCACCCTCTCCACGGTGAAGACCCACCTCGGCAGCGACCAGCGCAAACTCGGCGCCCGCAACCGCGTCGAAGTCGCCGCCCGCGCCTGGCAGCACGGCCTGACCTGAGGCCAACACCCAGGGCCGGGTTGGCCGTTGATTCGGCGCGCATCGGCAACCTCGTTCGAACTCACGCCGACCCAGCAGGCCTCCCACACGCCTCGGCATCCGCGACGTGACTCTCGCGCCGTCAACTCCCGGCCACTGGGCTCGACTCACTGATGGGCACTTGCATGCCGGTGCGGCATCCGCGAGGGGGCTGCACTCGGACGCAAGTTGCGTTACAGTCATTACTTGTAACGGTAGTTCCCAGTCCGGGGGCCGCCGACTACTACTGCACTGGAGGACAGCCATGGCAAGCACCTACGAACACGGTCGAGTGGGACTGCTGCTCGTCGACCTCGTCAACGAGAACTTCTCGAAGGACGGCAAGGCCTATTCCATCTACGCGCCGGAATACGAACGGCTGGGTACGATCGACAACCTGAAGAAGCTCATCGCCGGTGTGCGGCGGCACAAGGACGTTCCCGTCTTCTACTCGACGACGTCCTTCACCGATGAGGACTACTCGACGTGGAAGCACGTCTCCGGGATCCACCGGCAGATGTTCGACAGCCGGATGTTCGGGGCCGGCACCTGGAACACCGAGTTCCACGAGGACCTGGCTCCCCGGCCGGGCGACGTGGTCCTCGCGCCGCACAAGAGCCTCGACGTCTTCCACCACACCGACCTGGAATTCCAGCTCCGGCAGCGTGGCGTCGAATACCTGGCGATCGCCGGGGTCTCCGGGATCATGGCCGTCGAATCGACGGCCCGCACCGCGATGGAGCGCGGCTACCACGTCACCGCGTTCACCGACGCGATAGCCGCTCCCGGTGGCCTGGTCACCTACCAAGCGATGATGCGCGGCCTGAGCATGGTCTCCCACAACGTGGTCGGCGTGGACGACTTCCTGGCCTCGCTCGACGAATCCGCGGCATAGGACATCCACGATCGATCCGGCGAGAAGGGCGGCTGGGGCATGCGGCGAACGCAATCGGGACCGGCGGATGCCTACGATCGGTTCCTGGCATCCGATCCCGGACTGATTCGGCTGCTCTCCGCCCTCGGCACGGTCGGCGCGGTGCTGCTGACGCTCGGTGCCCTCACGGCACTGGACGCCCCGGTGCCGATCCTGGTGACGGGTGCCCTCACGGCGATGGTCAGCACGGCCGCGGTCACCGAACCCCGGCCGCGCGACCAAGCGCTGACCCTGGCAATGGGCGTGCCGGTCTCTCTGACCGTCATGACGGTCGGAAGCGTGCTGGCCCCGTACCGGGTCGTTGCGGATGTGGTGTTCGTGCTCCTGATCTTCGCCGCCATCCACATCCGGCACCTGGGCCCGCGCGCGACCACACTGGGTGTCTTCGCCTTCCAGCTCTTCTTTGTGACCCAGTTCGTCGGGACCCGCGTGGAGCAGTTGCCACAGTTGTCCGTGGCCGTACTGACGGCCTTCCTCGGCTCGGCGCTGGTCCGGTTCACCGTCCTGCGCTCGTCGCCGCAGCGGACGCTGACACGGCTGCAACGAGCCTTCGACCTGCGTCTCGTGCTGGTGCTCGACTCGCTGATCGATGTGACCGAGGGCGGACCGCTGGCGCCACGCACCCAGCGGGCGGTCGACGACCTACGCCGACAGGCTGCCCGCCTGCACACGGGCGCACTGATGATCCAGAAGCAGCTGGCGGCCCGCACGACCGACGAGCACACCGCCACCGCGATCCAGCGCCACGTGGCGGAAGCCGAAACGGCCGTGGAACGGCTGGCCGTCCTCGTGCTGCGAGTCCTGCGGCCCGGCGCCGACGTCGACACCCTGGCCCGACACCTGACGAAGGCACGACCCGCCGGTTTCCCCGCCGACGCCCAGGACCTGGCGACGCTGCCCGTACTGAACTCGGAGCTGCGTGCGCTGCGCACGGCGATCGGTCCGGGTCCGCTGCGGCCGGCCGGCCCCGATGCCGACGAGGTCCGCGACCGGCTGTTCGGCTACCGCCGTGACGAGCACCTGCCCGACGCATCCCCGGCGATGCAGGACGTCTTCCGCTCCGCCGGAGACCTCGCCCACGCCCTGCTTCGCTATCGCCCGGCCATCGACGGTCAAACCCTGGCGGCCCAGAACACCCCCGGGACAGCACGGGTTCGTGAGGAGCTCCGGGCGGTGGGATCCGACCTGGCGAAGGACGCCGTACAGGATCAGCACGGCCCTCGCATCCGCCCCACCACCAGGACTGCACTCCAGGTCGCGACCGGATCGGCACTGGCCATCGTCGGCGGCGAACTGCTGTCACCCCAGCGCTGGTACTGGGCGGTTTTCACCTGCTGGGTGGTGTTCATCGGCACCGGCTCCACCGGCGAGATCCTCGTCAGGGGATACCGGCGCCTGATCGGCACGGTGACGGGTGTCGCCGCCGGACTCGCCCTCGCCGCCCTGATAAGCGGCGCACCTTGGCCGGCCTTCGCGCTGGCGGGCCTCAGCGTGTTCGGGATGTACTACACGATCACGGTGTCCTACACCCTGATGTCCTTCTTCGTCACCACCATGCTCGGCATGCTCTACACGCTGCTCCACACCCTCACCCCGGGCGTGCTGGTGGTGCGGATCGAGGAGACCGCGCTGGGAATCGCGTGCGGACTGACCGCCGCTCAGCTCGTGCTGCCGGTGCACACCCGCGAACGCACGGACCAGCTGCTGCGCGACGTGCTGGAGCAGCTGCGAGCGGTGCTCTCCCGATCGCTGGCCCAGTTGAGCGGCGAGCCCGGCGGGGACCTGCTCGACCCGGCCCGCGCACTGGATACGGCCCTGGACGGCCTGCGCCTGTCGGTGCAGCCGCTGACCATGCCGATCAGCCCGCTGCGGTCCCGCCGGCGCGCCGCGCTCACCGTCCTGGGCCAACTGGAGACGGCGGCCTTCCACACCCGCAGCCTGGCCGCCACCGCCGGACTGGTACCGGCCGGCCTCCACCTCGGCACCGATCCGCGCCTCGTGGACGAGGCCCGCAGGATTGACCACAACCTCGCGATCCTGATCGGCGGGGCAGCCCTCCGAGACGGGGACGAATCTCTGGTCGCACGCGGTCCCGGGATCCCCACCCAGCTCGCAGTGAGCGAGCCCGGGGCGCGCGCGGAAGACATCAACGCGACGCGACGGGTCCTGCGACACCTGCAACGCGTGGACGAGAGCATCCAGAACCTGGCCCGGACACTTCACCTGCCCGTCTCCCCGGAACCAAGCCGCTGCCCAGACCGGCAGATACCTGTCCGCACCGCCACTGAGGCACGAACGCCCGGGCCCAAGGACTTCCGACAAGTCGGTCGTCCTGAGTAATCCACAGGTCGGGGATCCTCCTCCCCGTGCCCCTACCCGTGTCGCGCGGGAGCTGACCCAGTCCGCTCCGGACGCGGCCCCATAGCGCCCGGGGACACCGGCGGCGCCACCGAGCTCCCCACCGCCCGTGCATACCAGGCACCGAAGCCGCTCAGAACATGCAGCTCTGGCGGCAAGTCATAATGGTGAGGCGCCAGGCGGCGCGCAGAGAGGATCCTGAGGTACGGCTTGATTCCCCGCTACGGCGTCGACCCCACCCGGCACGAGCTGATCGCGACCTGGGGAACGGGGGAGGGAGATCTCGCCAGCCGCATCGCCGGCCTCCCCGCCGCGGCCGACGCTCCGTTCTCCTGAGTCCGGCTCGCACGCTCACCCACCTGCCCGAGACCACGTGGCGCACCTGCACCCACCCGACCAGCTCCGCCGCCTCCCAGAAGCCCAACTCCGAGGGCTGGCGCTGCGCGGAGGAACGCAAGGCGTTCGACGAGGTCCCCGGTGCCACCGTCCGGCCCAACCTCCCCCAGGACGGCATTGCTCGACGTCGCCGAACACGCCTGGGCCCTCGCCCTCGCCGTCAACCGCCGCCTCACCCGCGCCGCCACCCGCACCCGGGAGTTCGACTTCCGCCTCGACG